>CALVKP010000001.1 GCA_944332735.1 uncultured Bacilli bacterium
TATTGACTTGATAATGTTCATCAATAAAACGGTATAAATCCTCACAGTTTTTTAAGTAGTCATATTTTTTTAAGTTAAAATTAATATGGATGATATTCGCATTATCTACATGATTCATAATATACTCATGAAATGAATCTAATAATTTTGATTTTCCACTACGTCTAACTCCTGTAATTACTTTGATATCCGGAGTACCAATCACATGAATGAGTTTTGTTAAATATTGTTCTCTCTCAATCAATTTCAAAGAAACCATCTCCTTGTCTTAATTATACCACATTCTATTACGCATTTTTTGATTTTTTTTATTTTTGCGTAATAGAACTATACTCTTTTGACACATCTATACAAATAAAATAGCTAGACAAACTATTTCAATATTTGTTTTTGAATTAACTCATAAGCTTTTTTGACATCCATTTCTTCTGTTGTTTGAATATTTAAGTTCTTAATTTCCTTTCACATCTGTTGTTTTGCCAATAATATTTTCTGTAGAATTGGAA
Source organism: uncultured Bacilli bacterium (assembly GCA_944332735.1). Taxonomy (GTDB): domain Bacteria; phylum Bacillota_I; class Bacilli_A; order RF39; family UBA660; genus UMGS2016. The sequence continues at coordinate 507 of CALVKP010000001.1, forward strand.
AAATCTTTCTCATTTTCATACTCTATTAACAATCTCAAATTTTCGACATTTTTTATGAATGATTTGAAATCCTTATTTCTCTAGTTTTTGAGTAATTGAATCCAGTGTTTCTAACACTCTTGTCGTAATTTCAACTTGTTTCATACTTCCTCCATTCTATTTTTTAAAGTATAACAAAAAAAAGAAAGAATTTAAAACTCTTTCTTCAAATAAATCCTCTTGGAAACAAAATAGGAACCTACAAATAGAATCACCATTACAATAGAGAGCAATAAGATTCCATATTGATTAAAGAATTGAATGAAATGAGTGAATGCGGTTGTATTAATTTTGACATGGTTTACTAAGTAACCGACAAGTCCACTGACTGCAAAGACACCTACAAACAAACCGATTCTTCCCTTTTCTGTTCCAAATTGATAGATCAGTGGATACATAAATGATTGTAGTAAAACAAGCGCAAATAATCCTCCAAATAGCATTGGAAATACTTCATCAAAATGAAAAGAATGAGTGATGGTACCAATGGCAAAAGAAAGTAAAAATGTAATCAATACCGTTCCTATCATAAGTAGAAAACTAGTGATATATTTTGCTAGAACAATCTTTTCTCTAGACAGTGGTAAAGTAATCGCATATGTATTCCATTTATTATAATCGTCATAACTAAATGTAGTAATAAAAATCATAATACTAATAAAAATTGGAATAAAATAAATAATATTACTTTCTTTAGCAAAAAAAGCAAACACAAGAATCATCAATAAAAAATATTTTAAATTATTTCTCATAATCAATAAATCTTTTTTGATTAGACCTAGCATGATTTTACCCCCTTAATCGTTAGTATCATTAACTCTTCTAAAGTAATAGGATCCATGACCATGTTTTTATATTTTTTCTGAATCTTATGTTTTTCTTTCACCAGCATTTCACATTGATACTTTCCTTTTTTATAATATAAATAATCTTTCGGATCTACTTGTTCAAATTCCTTTAAACCACATTTTAAAATACCATAATCATTTTGTAATACATCTCTTTCCTCTTGTAATACAATTTGTCCCTGATCTAAGAAGATAATATAGTCAGAAATATGTTCGAGATCACTGGTGATATGTGTTGAGAATAAAATTGTATGTTGTTCATCTTGGATAAATTCTAAGAATAAATCTAATACTTCATTTCTAACAACAGGATCTAATCCACTCGTTGGTTCATCTAAAACCAATAAAGAAGGATGATGAGAAAGTGCAGTAATAATTTCTAGTTTCTTTCTCATCCCTTTAGACATTTCTTTTATGATTTTGTTTTTTGGTAATTTAAATCGCTTTAAATAATTGAAAAATAATGTTTGATCCCAAGTTTTATAAATATCTTTCATGATAGAATGTATATCATTCGCAGTTAATAACTCTGGAAAGAAAGATTGATCTAAGACAACACCCACATGTTCTTCTTTCATTTGAATTTCACCAGAATCAGGATGAATGATTCCAAGCATAGATTTCATGAAAGTCGTCTTTCCAGCCCCATTTTCTCCAATGAGTCCAATAATCATTCCTTTTGGCATGGAAACAGTTAATGGTCCTAATTGAAAATTTTGGTACTTCTTTACAAGTTGATTAATTTGAATCACATCGTTCATTTATCTTCACTCCCATACATAAATTCAAAAAGATCTATAATTTCCTCTTTTGAAATCTGATAACAGTGACTAATATCAATGATCTTAGAAAGATAGGTCTCTATTTCTTTTTGTTTCTGTTCTTTTAATAATTCCATATTTTTTGGAGCAACAAAGGTACCTTTCCCTTGTCTAGAAATAATATAACCTTCTTTTTCAAGTTCATCGTACGATTTTTTTATGGTCATGACACTTATTTTAATATCTTGAGCAAGACTACGAATTGAAGGAAGCGCTTCATTTTCTTCTAATTCACCGCTCATGATCTGTTCAATGATAGCATTTTTTATTTGCTCATAAATAGGAACAGAACTACTGTTACTGATCACTAATTTCATGATATCACCTCAACTGTTATATATAGTATATAACAGTGTATGACAGTTGTCAATAAAAAAGAAATAGGTCATTCTATTTCTCTTGTTCTAATGTAATAATAACAGAGTGATTACCTAATATATTTGCAAGATCTTCGGCATTTTCTACATGTCCAATACGTGTATAGCGATAAGGAGTAGAAAACGAGTCATAAAATAGTACTAGACAATCATCTCCATAAAGCATGACATCTCCATTTTGAATGGTAGTAACTTTTTCTTCATCTTTAGAAAATGAAGTATCAAAATAATAGTATTTCTCGTTTCCATTTAATTCATTCATTTCTATGGTAAGAGGAAGCATACGAACAAGTTCTCTTGCCGCCCTATTATCTTCTAACAAAACTGTATAAGTTTTATTGTTTACCAACATATTTAATTTCATATGACCACCTTCTCCTTGTTTCTGATCAACTTGCTTTCTTTCTTTTGTTGTACTTTGATGATACTGATTAAAAAGGAGAAAACTCATAGTAAGGACAAAAACCAAACATATAAATATAATTACATATTTTATATTCATACTAACTTTTCTTCTCCATTTCTCTATGTACTTGTTTCCATTTTTTTAGTTTTTCTAATCTTTCTTTTAATTTTACTTCACTACCATATTTACCAGGTTGATAATAAGTTCTTCCAACTAAAGACGGAGGAAGACATTCCATTGTCGTTAATTTATTTTCATAATCATGTGCGAATTGATATCCTTTTCCATAGTCTAATTCTTTCATTAATTTTGTTGGAGCATTTCTAATGACAAGTGGAACTGGTTCCGCTATGGTCTCTCTTGCATCTTTACTAGCAAGCATGTATGCGACATCACAGGCATTAGATTTAGGTGCTAAAGACATATAAATGACAGCTTCTGTAAGATGTACATTACACTCTGGCATTCCAATAAAATGGCATGCATGATAAACATTGATTGCAACATTTAAAGCATTTGTATCAGCAAGTCCGATATCTTCAGAAGCAAATCTTGTAATTCTTCTAGCAATATAAATCGGATCTTCTCCTCCTTCTAGCATTCTTGATAACCAATAAACAGCTGCATCTGGATCACTATTACGCATCGATTTATGAAGTGCAGAGATGATATTATAATGCTCTTCTCCATTTTTATCATACATCAAAGTCTTCTTTGTAAAACAATCTTCCATTGTATCTTTAGAAATATGAATGACACCCTTTTCATCCACATCTCCATTAATCACTAACATATCTAAGCTAGTAAGAGCACTTCTTGCATCGCCATTTGCAAAATTTGCAATCATTTTTAAATCTTCTTCTGAAATATCAATAGTAAGAGTTCCAAACCCTCTTTCATCATGAATGGCCCTTTTCAATAGTTCTAAAATATCATCACTAGATAATTCTTTTAGTACAAAGACACGACATCTAGAAAGTAAGGCATTATTCACTTCAAAAGATGGATTTTCTGTCGTTGCTCCAATTAAAACAATAGAACCTTTCTCAACAAATGGTAAAAATGCATCTTGTTGAGCTTTATTAAAGCGGTGGATTTCATCAACAAAAACAATGGTTGTAATTCCTAACTTTTTATTATTTTCAGCTTCTTCCATCACTTTTTTTATTTCTTTAATCCCTGATGTAACTGCTGAAAAATTAATAAATTGAGACTCAGTAACGTGAGCAATAATACGTGCTAAAGTAGTTTTCCCTACGCCTGGAGGACCCCAGAAAATCATCGATGGAACATGATCGCTTTCAATCATTTTACGAAGTATTTTATTTTCTCCTAAAAGATGTTGCTGCCCTACAAATTCACTTAAATCTCTAGGACGCATACGAGAAGCAAGTGGTTCATTCATTGGTTGTTCAAATAAAGATGTTTGTTCCATAAATCACATTCCTTTCTATTTTGAAATCACACGCATTGGTTTTCCATCTAACCATGCATATAAATTTTCAAATACCATGTTAGCTCTTTCTTCTAATGATTCTTTTGTTATATATCCAATGTGTGGAGTCATAATAAAATGAGAACATGAAAATAATGGATTGTCTTTAGAAAGTGGTTCTACTTGAAACACATCACTTGCTGCACCCGCAATGATATGTTCATCTAACACTTCTTTCAAAGCTATTTCATCAACGATTTGACCTCGTGCTGTATTGATGAATATAGAGCTTTTTTTCATCTTTCTAAAAGTTTCATGGTTCATCATAGTTCTTGTTTTTTCTGTAAGTGGACAATGTAATGTCACAATATCAGAACATTCTAGTAATGTATTAAAATCTACTTGTTGATCTATAAATTCACATTGCACAGGACTCGGATTGGTACATATAACATGACAACCAAAGCATTTGCAAAGAAATGCAACTTGTTTTCCAATCATACCTGCCCCAACAATTCCAACTGTTTTCCCATATAATAAGTGACCAATAACTTCGTTATTTACTTTTCCATTTCTAAAGCTTTCCTCTACTTCTTTTATATTTCTAAGTAATTGAATCATTAAACTAATTGTCAATTCTGCGACTGCTTTCGTTGCATAGCCTGCAGTATTACACACTACAATCTTTCTTTCATGAAGTGCAGTAAGAGGAATATGATCAACTCCTGTAAAGGCGATATCTACCATTTTTAACTTGTTTGCTTGGCAAACTACTTCTTTAGAAAGTGACATATTTGCTAACATAAGAACATCGGCATCATGACATCTTTCTTTTAATCGTTCTAAATCAGCTGTTTTCTCATAAGCTAAAAATTGATGTCCTAATGTTTCTAATTTCTTCTTATGTTGTTCTAAAAACGCATCTGATACACCCAAATTTTCTAATAATACAATCTTCATATTTATGCTCCTTTTCTTTATTATACAATAATAAAAGGCAAAAAAACTAGAGTCTCTAGTTTTTTTACATACTTAAATAAGATCTTTCTTTTGATAACGAATCAATGTCATCACGAAGAAGAAAACTGATAATAATATGGTAATGCCAACCATCCATAGATTGATTGTATGATTCGTAATTACGTTTCTAATATCAGCAAGTGTAAATACAGAAAAATATTTCAAAAATTCGGTTGGTTCTGCTAATGTCGAAAACATTTGTAATACATAACTCAGTAAAACGATTCCTAAACTAATACCAATCATTTTTCTCGTTTTGTGAGTAAATGTCGATAAAAATAAACAGATAAAGAAAATAACAAGAGATGATAATAATGGCGTAATACTTAAATAGAAATATTGTATTTCGTCAAAATTACCACTCAATGAAAGTCCAATCCAATTAAATATTCCAATTCCTAATACAAACATTGTAATATAAAAAACACCTACTAAAACTTTTTGGATCACAATCTTCTTTCTCGTCATTGGTAACATAATCAAATATTCAATTGTCTTATCATTTTCTTCTTTTAATAAAATATTAGATCCTAATATACTTGCATAACATCCACTTATTAATAAAATAAATACAAACCCTTCTGATTTTAACCATCCATAAGCACTATCCAAAGTTGAAATATCCATATTAAATGCTTTTAACACTTCTTCAGGAAACATTTTAATAAACTCATTTATTTGACCTATCTGCTCGCTATCAATAATCGATGGATAAATTAAAAACACAATCAGAAAAAGAAAGATAGATATACCTAACCAAATAATAAAACTCTTTAAATTTATTTTTAACTCACGTTTTAACATACTTCCTCCTATTGATATTCTTCTAATAACATATCTTCTAACGTTCCTTCTTCTATTAGCAATTTCGAAATATGATATTGTGCTAGTACACGAATGAACGAATCCATCGATAATTGATTTTTAAATTTCATTTCATTTCCATGTTGATAAATTGTGGTTATATTTAACGCATTTTTTATTTTTTCAATCTCGTCTGACTCAATGGTTACAAAAAGAACACTCTTTTTTCTCATTTCTTCAATTGTTTCTATTCTCAGTAGTGTTCCACCTTTTACAAGGCCAACACGATCACATACTTTTGATATTTCACTCAATATATGTGTAGAATAAAAAATCGTGGTTCCTTTTTTCTTTTCTTCTAATATCAATTTATAAAACACTTGTTGCATCAATGGATCTAAACCACTCGTTGGTTCATCTAAAATCAGTAATTTGGGCTCATGCATAAAAGCAAGAATAATTCCAACCTTCTTTAATGTACCAAATGATAATTCCTCTATTTTTTTAGATTCATCTAATTGAAAACGTTGAACAAGATCTACTCTTCTTTTAGTACAATCCTTTTGATAAAAAGAAGCATGATAATCTAGTATTTCTTTTACTGTCATATCTTCATACAAATAAAGTTCACTTGGCAAATAACCAATTTGTTGTTTAAATTCTACCATTTCTTGTGTAAGAGGCTCACCTTGAAATAATACTTCCCCTTTTGTTTTTGAAATCAAATTCATAATCATACGAATGGTAGTCGATTTACCAGCTCCATTTGGGCCAATAAAGCCAAAGACCTCTCCTTCATACAAAGATAAAGTTAAATCTTTCACACCTAATATTTTTCCATAATATTTTGTAAGATTTTTTAGATCTAATATTTTATTTTTCATCATATCACCTACATATTTATCATTTATCTAATTTTATTATATATTATTTTTCTTCAAAACAAAAGATTAGAGTGTGCTCTCTAATCTACTTTTTTAGCTGCCACTTAAGGCTGGCTTACCTGCTTTTTTATTTGCTATTAAATAGCACTATTATTATATGCATTTTTGCACAGCATAATCACTTATGCGCCTATAATATAACATATTTAAAAAAAGTCCATAGCGAGAGATACCATTTATCATAGAAAAAAACATTCCTTTTTTTATTTTATTATTTTAGCTCCGAAATCACTGTTATATCAAGAAATAAATGCATTTTAATTCTTGTTTGACTATTTCAAACATACCTTTTTTGATAAAGTACCATATCCCAAGATTTACCGTGAGTACCTTTATTTTTCTTATTATTTTTAAGTCCTGCGATGTATTAATACACATATTTTCATTCATTTCTCACATATGATTTCTACATTCTTCCTACGTTCAAATAGCTCTCTTCCACCAAAGAAATGATTTTCTCATCTGATACGGTTCCATCTAATAAAACAGTAATCCAATTTTTCTTATTCATATGATATGCAGGATAAAATCCGTTTTCTTTTAAATAATACTGTACTTTTTCTTTTCCTAGTTTTAAATCGATGATTTCTACTTCACCTCTTCTTTTAGAATCTAACTTACTATAATCAATATTCATAATAACTCCATACCATTTACCATTCTTATGGTTTCTAAATATCCCATACCCTGGATATATTTTCCATAAAAATTCTGGCTCATGGTGATAAATTTTATAAATCCATTTCGTAATACGATTGGTTTGTGGAAACATAAAATAATTCTTTTTAAAACAATGATTTCTAATATCGATTAAAATTTGTTCGTATGCTGTACGGACTTGACTGACAAATGCTCCAGTTTGCGTTATCACATAGATGTTGGTATATTCTTCTTCTGTTTCAAGATCGTAAACTTTTCCAGTGATATTTCCTTTTAAATCAATAAAAATAATAGCTTGAAATGCATGATCCATAAAAGCGACTCGATAAGAATAACCATTCTCTTCTCGATGAAATCCATATCGTTCTAATTGATCAAATAAGACCGTTGTTCTTTTAAAGATATCTTGTTCTAGTTTCATATTAACCCTTCATTTCTCATCCTTATTATAACAAAAGAAAAAGAGTTTTTAAAACTCTTATTCACTTCTAAGAGACTCAACTGGGTCTTTTTTACTTGCAATTCTAGCTGGAATTAATCCGGCAATGATTGTTAGTAACATACTAATCATAATTAATATAATACCACCAGCAATTGGTAAACTACTTAAATTCTCTACTCCTGCTAAATGGGAAATAATCATGTTAATTGGAATATTAAGAAGAACCGTAACTCCAATTCCAATGACACCAGCTGTAAAGCCAACAATTAATGTTTCAGCATTAAAGACACGACTAATATCTTTTTTACTTGCACCAATGGCTCTTAAAATACCTATTTCTTTCGTTCTCTCTAAAACAGAAATATAAGTAATAATTCCAATCATAATACTTGATACAACAAGTGAAATAGATACAAAACCAATTAACACATAACTAATCATATCGACAATATCTGTCACAGATGACATTAACATGCCAACCAAATCATTATAACGAATGACATTTTCTTCTTTTTCGGCTTTTTCTTGTTGCTTATTATAATCTTCTATGATTTGTTTGATTTCATCTTTTGATTCAAAATCTTTGGCATAGATATTCACAGTACTTGGGCTTTCTAAATCAACTGCTCCTAAATCACGCATGATGCTATCATATGTCGCATTGGCTTGTTTGCGATAACGTGATACCACATCAGCAAGTTCTTCTGCAGATAGAGAATATAAATATTGTTGTTGAGCAGAAGTTAAATTTTCCATACTAAATTCTTCACTTGAAAAATCAAGACCTGTTAATACATTGGTATCAGGATTTTCTTTTTGTTCTTTCACAATTTCACTGGCATTAATTTTTTCTATGACATATTTTTCTAAAGCATCTGTATATAAAACACCACCTGCCGTTGATACAGCGCCTGACCATTCTTCATTTGGTTTCACAATACCAACGATTTTAATTTCATCACTATGTTCTAATTTTTCTTTTAAATAAGCCTCATCATCTCTTTTATCAATCCAAATACCATTTACTTTTTCATAATAATCTGTATTTAATAACACTTTATAAGTAAGGCCAATTAAATCATCATAATTATAAGTAACTTCTTCTGTTTTAATTTCTTCCCCATTACTTATTTTTTGATAAAATTGTTTTAATTCAGCTTGATCTTTTAAACCAAGTGCATATAATACATAATCACTGATTTGATTTTTTTTATCGACTAAAAGAACGATTTCATTATACTCTGTTGGCATTCTTCCACTTACTACTTGATACATATTTTCATTAATTTTATCATTTTCAAATAATTTTGAAAAAACATCTCCTAATACAAAACCAGTAGAACTTGTTTCCGATTGTTCAAATCCCATACTTTGTAATACTGTATTAGGATTTACTTGTACCAATCCATCAGAAGTATCTTGTTTAAATAACTGTAAATTTAAATTATAACTATAATCAATCGCTGTCGTATAATCTTTGATATTACTTTTATCACTTTCCAAATAAGTTTTAAATTCTTTTAAATTATTAGAAGTAACTTTACTACTAATTAAAGATAGCATATCCGTCATAGTATTATTAGAATAAATTTTATTTAAGCTTCTATTTTTTTTATTTTTCACTTCTTCTGTATGTTCAGAAATAGCAGACGTCAAATCCAAAGAGCTTTCTTGAATCGTTAGTGGATAAGAAGTGAGAGTTTCTTCTTGTACTTTTGAAATATAATTACTAACACCACTAGAAAGAGATAATATTAAAGCAATGCCAATAATACCAATACTCCCGGCAAAGGCAGTCAGTAACGTACGTCCTTTTTTAGTCATTAAATTATCAAGAGATAAAGAAAGTGCAGTTTTTAAACTCATCGATGTTTTTTTATTTTCCTTTGATTCCAATGAATTCATTTTTTCTTTTTCAGCATGATACGGATTAGAGTCATGAGTGATTCTTCCATCTTTTAATTCGATAATACGAGTAGAATATTGATGGGCTAAATCAGGATTATGAGTAACCATAATCACTAATTTATCATTGGCCACTTCTTTAATTAATTCCATAATTTGGATACTTGTATTCGTATCTAAAGCTCCCGTCGGTTCATCTAAAAGTAAGATATCCGGATTATTAACAAGTGCTCTTGCAATTGCGACACGTTGCATTTGTCCACCTGATAATTGATTTGGTTTTTTATGAATATGATCTTCTAATCCTACTTTTTCAAGAGCTGAAACTGCTCTTTTCCTTCTTTCTTTTTTAGAAACACCACTTAATGTAAGAGCAAGTTCAACGTTTGCTAAAACAGACTGATGAGGAATTAAATTATAACTCTGAAAAACAAACCCTACTCTATGATTACGATAAGTATCCCAATCACGATCACGATATTTTTTGGTACTAATTCCATTAATAATTAAATCACCAGAAGTATATTGATCTAACCCTCCAATCATATTTAATAAGGTTGTTTTACCACTACCACTAGGACCTAAAATAGAAGCAAATTCATTTTGACGAAAATCAAGACTAATTTCATCTAAAGCAACTTGCTTAAAACTATCTGTTTGATATACTTTGTGAATTTTTTTTAATTGGAGCACAAACATCATCCTTTCTAATTATTTATGATGATACTAAAAATTTTATCACATTCTTCCAACTCATACAATTCAATCATAGTAATTTAAGCTCTTTTATGAAATGAATATTTGACAAGTAATATCTGTGTCTAATAACTCAGAAAATCTCTTTCCTTCTTCTTTTGTTCCAACAATACTACCATAGTGAATTGGAACTGCAATCTTTGGATGAATCTGATTTACAAGTTCTGCACCTTCTTTGTAAGTCATTGTATAAGTACCACCTACTGGTACAAAAGCAACATCACACTTTACTAATTTATTTTCCTCTGTTATATCTGTATCTCCAGCAATATAGTAACTAATTTCATCCATAGTTACCAAATACCCAACCCAACCATATTCCTTCTTATGAAAAGCTTTATTCGTGTTATAAGCAGGAATTGTATTTACTAAGATTTCTTTGATTCGATATGTTTGATTTGGTTCTACAAGAATGATTTGTTCCCTCTGAAACCTATGATTTAACAGTTTTTCTTTTAAACTCATTGGTGCAACAATAACCGTATCTTTTTTTAATAATAAGTCAATATCTTTTTCTGAATAATGATCATAATGATCATGTGTAATAAAAATAATATCTGCATCGTGATAATCCATATCAATTTGAAATGGATCAAAATAAATCGTTATATTCTTTTTCATGCGAATACTACTATGACATAGCACTTGAATGTTTTCTAACATCTATCATCACTCCTATCTATATTTATTATACAATAAAAAGTCAAATATGTATTTGACTTTAAAAACGATGTTTATTATCTTTCCATTCATGATATAAAATATCTTTTAATACTAACATTGCATCTAATTCAGAATAATGATATTGCTTTTGTAATTCATTCAATAACTTACGAATTTCTTTTGCATACTTTGATATATCTACTTCCTTTTGATATCTTACTAAAATTGGATATTTTTTACCCCAAGCCTGTGTCCAATTAATTTTTTCTTCTTTTTTCTCATCAGAATTTTGAATTGCAGTTTCAATTTGATGCTTTTCTAAATCAAAAGAAACTAATTCATCTAATGATATTTGATAAAGACTTGCTAATTTTTTAGACTGATAAATATCTGGGAGTGTTTCATCTGTTTCCCATTTAGAAATTGTCTGCCTACTAACTCCTAATTTTCCCGCTACTAGTTCTTGTGAAAAACCAGTTTTCTTTCTTGCTTGAAATAAATGATTTCCTAAACTCATATTGTCACCTCTTAATTCAGTATACATAAAAAATATGAATTCTTCTACCAACACTTTGTAACATTTGTGCTCAATTTTGTAACAATGATATTTTTATAAAAAGAAAGCTAGATTTTATAATCTAGCTTCACATGCTTAGTGGTAGCGACGGGGGGAATCGAACCCTCGACCTTCTGGGTATGAACCAGACGCTCTAGCCAGCTGAGCTACATCGCCATTTCAGTCAACGAATTCATTATAACAAAATCACAGCTTTTTGACAATACTTTTTCTATATTTCTTTTTAAATTTTTCCAAAAAATATAAAAAAGGCTATATAGCCTTAATCTTGTTGTATATAATTTAAAGTAACTGTTAAAGTCTTAGTAGTAACTGCTGGCATTGTAGAAAGACTATCATCCCACTCTACTTTGACCGTTACAGTATTGGTAGTATTTACATCTAACTTTGTTCCTTTTGTTACTCCAGTAACAGAATATGTAATTGCTTCACTACCACCAATGCCTTCTGTAATTACCATAGAATCTAATACAGCATTTAAAGATCCTTTATTAGAAATAGTCACGTCATAAGTCATACTATCACCTGGTTTTTGCAATTCTACATCAAATGTTGCAGTTGTACCAGTATGTGTTGATGGTGTTCTATTTTTTGCAGTACCAATCGCAGTTCCTTCTGTAATTGAAGTAATCGCTACATTCCAACTACTTGTAACCCCAGCTGTTCCAGTAATCTTTAACTGAGAACTTAAAAGTGCATATCCAGCTGCCATAATTAAAATAGCAACTACTAAAAATCCAATGACGGTATTTTTACCGGCTTTTTTATTCATATTTATACCTCCGTACTTTATACAATTATTGTATCACAATGTATATCATATTTCAAATATTTTAAAAAGATATCCGATCACAAAAAAACAAGAAATTATTCATTTCCTTGTTTTAATTCATATTTATAAAGTACCTTGTCATGAATTAACATAAACCAAGACTCCTCACCAATTGCTGGTTCGAAATGAAGAATTGGAACATGTAACTCTTCTTCTAGATCAATCATTTCATTAAAGTTCTTAACTTGAATTACTTGATAATCACTGAAGTTAACAGGACTTGTTGTTTCAACAATGATATCTCCATATTCTTTTAAGATCTTATCTTTTTGACTTTGATATTCGTCTTTCTTAACACCTCTAAATAAATTACGTAATACATAAATTAAAATAGAGATTGAGATAACAAACATGATAACACATACTACTAATTTTCCAGGATTTACTTTTTCAACATAAGTATCAATACCAGAAATATTCTTATTTACATTTTTATTACTATCTCCAGAAATTGCAAATACGTCTTCATTTAATGGAATTTTCATTGTAACAGTTTGTGTATCATGAAGTGTATTCATATTATCTTTTAATTCTCCATCAGTAGTAACTTGTAACTCTAACTTCAAATAAGCATCAATCGTAACACCAATTTGTCTCATAAATTCTTTTACATAATTGTCATAATAATGAAAATCTACTGTAAATTTTTCTTGGATATTGAATGAATTACTATTGTTCACTGTCTTTTCAACAGGATTTGTAACAGGAAATTCTTTTACCCATACTTCAGCTTTTTCACCATCTGGAGTATTATGATATTCTCCAACAATAGATGAAACAATCTTATATTGATAGTTCAAATTTAATGGTTTACTTGCTGAATAAGAATAATTCATCACAACATCAAAATTGTTAATTAACTTTGATATATATAATTGATTCATACCTTGAGGATTCTCATCAATAAATTCATTTGGGGTTAAATTTGCTGCATAAGAATATCCTTTTTTAATATTGTATGAATAAAGTACGTTATCAGTATTTCTTTTACTCTTCCATGATAGAGAATCAATTCCCATTTTCAATGATATGAATAAAAGTATTAAAGCAAGAAATATTAACAAGAAACGCATTGGTCTTGTGTTTAATATTTCCCCAATATATCCCTTTTTATCTTTCATTTTCTCACCTATTCCTTTAAGAAATCATAAATTAAAACAGATGGCCAACCGGCATATGGAACCACAAACTTAACTTTTCCTTTAACCTGTTTTAAAGTAACTAATTTATCATCTGGAGCATTATTATTATCCCCTTTTGTTTGATAAGTAATATTTCCATTATCATCTTTTATTATTTTATGAATACGATGGACAATCGTCCTACCATCTAATGAATATTGGATGATATCATTTTTTTGTAAAGATTTTTTTTCTTTGTTAGACAATTTTTTTACAACAACCGCATCACCACGAGCAAATTTCGGAACCATACTGTCTGATACAATTGCAATTGGTCGATAAGTAAAGAAACCAGCTACAAAACATACGAATATAAGTAACAAAACTAAAAGTGGAATTGTCACCTTTGGATTCGATGTTCGCTGTGTTCTTCGTGATGTTCTAACTATTACACGCTTTGATAAATCATTCATGTAATTTACGCTAATAAACATAATTACATAAGTAGATAATTCCAAAAGACCTGTAACAAACCAATCTAAATCAGGAAAGATCGGTAATAAAACATTCATTGCCATAACAGCAGTTCTAAAAATCAAACTTGGCCAGTAATCACATACTAATGCGAAATATGTAAATAAAGCATTTCTTGTTAATGTTGGTAATAACGTAGATGAGATATATTTAAATGCTGATTCTTTCGTGGCAAACGATGCGCCCATAGAACCATAATTTAATTCTATTAAACTAAATAACAAGAAAATAATCACTAATAATGTTTCGTTTCTTTTTGTAAAACGTACCAATACAGCACGGATATATTCCTGAAAAAAGATAACAGGAATAAATACCCAAATATTTGTCAATATTGCTGAAAAGGTATGTGCATATGGACTTCTCTTATAACCGAAAAGTAAACCTAGGACAAAGTATACCATCAGATATATGATTGTAAAAATAATTACAATTTGTATCTTACCTGTTTTATCTCGATTTCGAAAGGATTCCTTATCGGATGCATAGTAGCAATAAAAAGCGAGTCCAAACCATAAAATCTGTTGAATTAATTTTGTATATATGCTTTCTTTAAATATGGGTGGGAATAAGATAAGTAAGAATAAATATACGATTAGAATCCCATAAACTACCCATATTTTATTATTTA
>CALVKP010000002.1 GCA_944332735.1 uncultured Bacilli bacterium
GCTTCAAAAGCTAAAAAAGAAGGATTTGAACAAATTGCTGCTATTTTTGAAGAAACTGCTAATAATGAAAAAGAACACGCAAAAATGTGGTTTAAATTATTAGAAGGTGGACAAATTAAATCTACTGCAGAAAATTTATTAGCAGCTGCAGAAGGTGAAAACTACGAATGGACAGATATGTATAAAAATATGGCAAAAGATGCAAAAGAAGAAGGATTTGACCATATCGCATATTTATTTGAAGAAGTAGCAAAAATTGAAGAACATCATGAAAATAGATATCGTGCATTACTTGAAAATGTAAAAGAAGAAAGAGTATTTAAAAAAGATGGAGAACAAATGTGGATTTGTAGAAATTGTGGACATGTTCATTTTGGTGCTGAAGCTCCTGAAGTTTGTCCAGTATGTGCCCATCCAAAAGCTTATTTTGAATTAAGATGTGAAAATTATTAAAATTTTATAGGGAAGATATGTGATGAAGTTTTATTACGATAAAGAAAATCATGCCATCTTACATTCAATCAATAAGAAAGAATGTTTACAATTAGAAGAGTTAATTCCCAATACTAAAGATGCAGCATTAGAAAAACACATTCCTATGGTAACTGCTTTCGGAAATGAAACTGAAATTCAAGTTGGAAGTGTTTTACATCCATCTTTAGAAGAACATTATATCGAGTGGATTTATGTAGAATTAAAAAAAGGTGGAGTAGAAATTCCATTTCATTGGAATGAAGAACCTAAGGTGGTTATTCCATATAAAAAAGAGGAAATTGTAGCTGTGTATAGTTATTGTAATCTACATGGGTTATGGAAATTAGAAGATTTGTCTTAGTTTTATTCTAGACAAATCTTTTTTTTCGTGCTAACATTTTTATAGATAATAGGTGATACAATGAAAGATGAAAATAATCAAAATTTATTTGAAACTGTATTTCAAGGAGTAGAACCTCCAAAGTATACAGATACCAATCAACAAACAAACAAGGAAGAAAATAAAAAAGAAGTTCAGGTAACTTCTGAAATACAAACTCCTATTCCAACAGAAGAAGTAAAAACAACTGTAGTAGAGCAACCATCTAATGTTAACCCAGAGGTTATAACAGATCAGACTGTATTAAATACGCAATTGAAATCAGAAGTAGAACCACCTTTGCCTTCAAATATAGATTCTGTTGCTCCACAAAATAGTGTAATTCCCACTGATGATAAAAGATTAAATCCTATCATTCGCTTGCTTGTCTATTTGTTATTATTAGCAGCTATTTTATTTTCTCTTTATAATTTAATTGTAGTGCCAGTTATGAAAGTAGCACAAGAAAAAGAAATAGAACATGAGAGATTAGAAAAAGTGGAAGATTATTTGAAAGATGTGGAGGTAAGTCTTCAAGCTAATTCTGATTTACAAAATATAGAAACATGCCAAATTATTTCTTCTGGAAAATATTGTACTACGGATGAAGATATCATAGATGATAGTAGTGCTTTAAAAGTACAATCAAAGCAATCTGTAGAGGGTGGAATGTTGTTTTTTAAAGATGGTATGGTTTATAGTGGGTATGTTTATTTAGATGGACACACATATAATATTCAAGATGGTGTTGTCAAAGAAAAAGAAAAAGTAGAAGAAAATATAGAAGAAGAACAATAAAAAACTCCATATGAGGAGTTTTTTTATAAGAAAGTATGTATTTTATAACATAGTGTTTTCCATAAAGTTTGTTTTGGTGTTTCAATTTTTTCTGGTTCATCAAAAATTGAAATTGCATTTTCTTTTAAAAACTTTTTTTCTTGTAAATTGAAATCATTACCGAATATATAAGCACCACGTTTTAACTGACATGTTCTTTTTTCTTTGATATATTCATTACACATCTCAGTTTCAGTTTTCTCATATACTGGCGCAATTAAATGAGTATCAGGTACTATGACAATATCTAATAATTGTAGTCCCAATTTCATTTTATATAAAATATTTGCCATATTTTTTTCAATATAAATCGATAATTTCTCATTCATATTAGACATTGTTTTGAAAAAACTTTTTGTAAATTTATTTAAATCGATTGTTTTTCCAAGTTGTTCTAAATGTAAATATAAATTAAAAAATTGATTTACTTCTTCCAAATGTACCTCTTTTTGTTTCTTTAAAGTAGAAAGATAATTCTTAACATCGCTTTCTAATGCATTTGATTTTAAAGTCTGTTCAGTTTCCATATTTCTCTCCTTTTTTTGGTGAAACGATTCATATTATACCACATATTTTTATCATGTTCAAATTTATTGACATTATGCATGTAAAGTTATGTTTTAAGAAAAATAGGTGATACTAATGATTGGTGAGAAAAATGAATGTATTATATACTGGAGCAGCAAGTGGAATTGCAAAAGAAGTGATTTGTAATTTAAAAGATGATAAAAGTGTTTTTTGGTATTTAACAGTTCATACTGATAAGCAGTTGATCCATGTTAAAAAACAATACCAAAAGAATAAAAATATTGCGGTAATGAAATTGGATATTACAAATCTAGAAGATTATCACCAGTTAGATTATTTAGATATTGATGTTGTAATTCATAATGCGGCAGTTGGTTTTGGCGGCAGTCTGTTTGATATGTCTATAGATAAAGTAAAAGAAAATTATGAAACGAATGTTTTTGGGACATTACGATTGACACAGTATTTATTTTTAAAGTTTCAAAAACAAAAACATGGCAGAATGATTTTTATGTCATCTTTAGCAAGTATTCTCCCAATTTCTTTTATTGGAAGTTATGCATCTAGTAAGGCAAGTTTAGTAATGATAGCAAAGACTTTGCAAAGGGAAGCAAAATTATTAGGGTTTCCTTTAGATATTATTGTGATTGAACCAGGGTTATATCATACAGGATTTAATCAATTATTGTTTGAAAGTAAAAAGATGCGAAATGATTGTTTTCAATTACAAAAAGAACGAATCGAAAAGGAAGAAAAATTATTATTATTTTTAGAGAAGAAAAATTTAAAATCAATTGTAAAGCAAATTTCTCGAGCAATATATGAACCATATCCTTTATCTATTTATCGGGCACCACTTTTTCAAAGTATTGGTGCTAAGTTATATCAAATTTTATTTTGGTAATTGCATTTTTCTACTTGTTTCGATATACTAAAAAAGAAGGTAGATGATAGTGTGAAAAAAATAGGTGTGATTATATTTTTATGTTGTTCTTTTTTATTTGTAGGATGTCAAAAGCAAGAAGAAGAAGTAGTTTACGAGTGTAGTTTATGGGGCAGCCTAGAGTTTTACGATGCTTCTTATGTAACGGAAATTTATAGTAAGGATCAAAAAAATGTATCTAAAATACACATTACAAATTCTTATAGTGCTAGATGGGATGATGTAGATACTACGAGTTTGATAGATCAACTAAATACGGAAAAATCTAGTATGTATGATATGTATGAACAAGTTAGTTATGAAATACATCAATTTGGGAATAATATTACTGCCGAGCAGTATTTAACTTTGACAGAAAAGAATTTAAAACGTTTTGAAGAAGATGAACAATATCAAGAAATGATGGACAATCATAAGCTTCCAGTTGATGCTTACGTCAAATGGTTGACAAATCAAAATTATCAATGTCAAAAGATAAATAGTTGATTGACAATCTGTTTGGATATGATATAATTGTTATAGTAAAAATAGGAGGGAGTAGAAAGTTATGGAAAAAAAGAATTATGTTATTATTGCATTAGTATGTGCCATTGCAGTTATGGCAGTGGGTTATTCATTACTTGCGCAAACATTAACAATCAATGGTACTGCTACTATTTCTAGTAACTGGAATGTAGCAATTACTGGAATTACTGAAGGAGATAATCAAGGTACAACAGCTACGAATACAACTCCAGCAAAGTATACAGGTACTTCAGCTACGTTTAATGTAGAACTTGTAAAACCTGGAGATAAAATGGTTTACGACATTACAGTAACGAACTCAGGTACATTAAATGCAAAATTAACTGGTCTTACTGTAAATCCATCTGTTACTGCAGACACAGGAATTTATTATAAAGTAACTGGTGTAACACAAGATGTGACAACATTAGATGCTTCTACTACAAATACTGTTACTGTAGAAGTAGGATGGGCTGCTGGTGATACACAGACACCAGAAACAAAAACTGTCCCATTAACAGTAAATTTAGTTTATACACAATATTAGAAAGAAGGAGAATTTAAATAATGGAAACAAAAGGAAGAAATATCATTATAGGTACTTTACTTGCTGCTGTAGCAATTATGGCAGTAGGTTATGCAGCATTAGCACAAACATTAACAATTAATGGTACTGCTACGATTTCAAGTAACTGGAATGTAGCAATTACAAATATTACAGAAGGAACTCCAACGGGTAGTGCTACAAATAAAACAGCGGCTACTCATGATGGTACAACAGCAACTTTTGATGTAAATCTTGTAAAACCAGGAGATAAAATGGTTTACGAAGTTACAGTTACAAACTCTGGAACTTTAAATGCAAAATTGACAGGTCTTACTGTAACTCCAAACGATCCAGGGGCAAAAGGAATCTATTATAAAGTTACTGGTGTTGAGCAAAATGTAACGACACTTGATGCTAGTCAAACAAATACGATTACTGTAGAAGTAGGATGGAATGCTGCTGATACAACAATGCCTGCAGAAAAAACACAAACACTTACAGTTAGTTTAACATATACTCAATATTAATCATTAAAGGAGAAAAAGTATGGATTCAAATAAAGGTAGAAATATTGTCATTGGAGCTTTACTTGCTGCTGTAGCAATTATGGCAGTAGGTTATGCAGCATTAGCACAAACATTAACAATTAATGGTACTGCTACGATTTCAAGTAGTTGGGATGTAGCAATCACTAATATTACTGAAGGAGAAGCTACAGGTACTGCTACAAATGCGGAAGGAAGTCCTACACATGATGGAACTTCAGCTACATTCAATGTTAATCTTGTAAAACCTGGTGATAAAATGATTTATGAGATTACTGTTCACAACGGTGGATCATTAAATGCAAAATTAACAGGTCTTACAGTAACTCCAAATACTCCAGCAGCAACTGGTATTTATTACAAAGTAACTGGTGTTACAGTTAATTCAACAACATTAAATGCAGGAGCAGACAACACAATTACTGTAGAAGTAGGATGGGTTGCTACTGATACAACTATGCCAGCACAAAAAACACAACCACTTACAGTTAATTTAACTTATACACAAGCATA
>CALVKP010000003.1 GCA_944332735.1 uncultured Bacilli bacterium
TTTTTAGATATGATTTTAATAATCTGGTACAAGATGATTGTACGGAGGAGTTGTAGAAGCGATGATGAGAAATCATAATCTTTCATAAATCACCTCCCATCTACCTTTGTAAATAGGATGCCTAACCGTTTTACATTCCTATTAATTACTTACGATAAATATGTTACAAGTTCCTGCAAGAAATCATAAAAAAGATGTTTTTTATGAAGTTTTATGTTATACTATTGTTAGTGATGAAAGTCACAAAAAAAGGAATGCTAAGAAAGGCATCCTTATTGGGGAATGCCTAACTACGGTTAGGTTTTTTTGTAATAATTTTTATGATTTGATATAAGATAATAGTACAAAGGAGTTTTAAAATCGATGATGAGAAATCATGATCTTTCATAAATCACCTCCCATCTACCTCTTGTAAATAGGATGCCTAACCGTTTCACATTCCTATTAATTACTTACGATAAATATATCGCAAGTTCCTGCATGATAAGAAGATAATTTCTCGTTTTTTTTAAATTTACTTTAGCTATAAAACAAGAGATTACTTGCTTTTTTTTTGATTTTCCTGTATCTTGAAATAGGAGAAAGTAAAGGGAATGTGTTATAATAGAAAGTATTAAGGTGATATTATGGCAAAATATGATGAACATTCAATTAAAGTTTTAGAAGGTTTAGAGGCAGTTAGAAAACGTCCAGGTATGTATATTGGTTCTACTGATAAGAGAGGTTTACATCATTTAGTATGGGAAATTGTTGATAATGGAATTGATGAAGTAATTAATGGTTATGGAAATAAAATTTCTATTATTATGCATAAAGATCATTCGATTGAAGTGAGCGATAATGGACGTGGAGTTCCAGTAGGAATGCATGAGACAGGTAAATCTACTCCAGAAGTAATTTATACAATTCTTCATGCTGGTGGTAAGTTTGAAGAAGGTGGATATAAAGTATCTGGTGGATTACATGGGGTTGGTGCTTCTGTTGTAAATGCTCTTAGTAAGTGGATGGAAGTAACAATTTGTAGAGATGGATATAAATACTTCATTCGTTTTAAAGATGGAGGAAAAGTAGATCAGAAATTAAAAAAGCTAGAAAAGACAAGTAAAACCGGAACTACTGTTCGTTTTATGCCTGATGATACAATTTTCTCAACAACGACATTTTCTTTTACTACGATTTGTGAAAGAATGCAGGAATGTGCATTTTTATTGAAAGGATTAACTGTTACTGTAGAAGATGAAGAGGATAATAAAAAACGTGAATTTCATTATGCGAATGGATTAGAAGCATTTGTAGAATATTTAAATGAAGATAAAAAAGAGCTTCATAAGCCGGTTCATTTTACAGGAGAGAAAGATGGAATTCGTGTTGAAATTGCTTTTCAATATACAGAAGAATACAGTGAGAATTTAGTATCATTTGTAAATAATGTAAAAACAAATGATGGTGGAACACATGAAGTTGGTTTTAAAACTGCAGTAACTAGAGTATTTAATGATTATGCAAGAAGTAATGGCTTTTTAAAAGCAAAAGATAAAAATTTAGAGGGTAGTGATACGAGAGAAGGATTAACTGCGATTATTAGTTTACAAATACCAGAAGATAAATTGCAATTTGAAGGACAGACCAAGGGTAAGTTAGGAACACCAGAAGCACGTCCGATTGTAGATAGTATTGTATCTGAAAAATTACAATTTTATTTAGAAGAGAATAAAGAAATCGCTACAAAGATATTGAATAAAATGGTAAAAAGTAAACTTGTTCGTGAGGCAGCTAGAAAAGCACGTGATGAAGCACGTAATGGCAAGAGTAAGAATAGTAAAGAACGTGCTTTAAGTGGAAAACTAGCTCCAGCACAAGCTAAAAATCCAAAGAAAAATGAATTATTCTTAGTCGAGGGAGATTCTGCTGGAGGTAGTGCCAAACAAGGAAGAGATCGTAAATTTCAAGCGATTTTACCACTTCGTGGAAAAGTAATCAATGCCGAAAAATCTACGATGGAAGATATTTTAAAAAATGAAGAAATCAATACCATTATCCATACAGTAGGAGCAGGATGTGGAAGTGATTTTGAAGTAGAAGATTCAAACTATGATAAAGTGATTATTATGACCGACGCCGATGTTGATGGCTCTCATATCCAAATTTTACTATTAACATTCTTTTATCGCTATATGAAACCATTAATTGAAGCAGGAAAACTTTATATTGCTATGCCACCATTATATAAAATTACTTGTGGAAAAGAACTTTCTTATGCTTGGACAGAAGATGATCGAAAACAAGTATTAGAAAAGTATAAAGGTAAGAAAACAGAAACACAAAGATATAAAGGATTAGGAGAAATGAATGCGGATCAATTATGGGAAACAACGATGAATCCAGATACTCGTAGTTTAATTAAAATTAATATTAGTGATGCTGCTTTAGCAGAGAAAAGAGTCCGTGTTTTAATGGGAGATAAAGTAGAACCTAGAAAAGAATGGATAGAAGAAAATGTAGAATTTGGGTTACAAGATAATTACCAAATTAGTTAGAGGTGTTAAAATGAGATTTGATCCTTATGTTGAAATTCCTGATGATTTTTACTTTTTACCAGAAGAGGTATACAGTGCACCATGTATTAGAGAATACGTATATCGTTTTGGTAAAATGCGTCCATGTTTTATAGAAATGGAAAGAAGAAATATGGTAATTCCTCTATTTGATTTAGAAGATTGTGATTTAGAAGGAAAGTATTTAAATATTGGCAATGGTGAGATTTATGATAGCCCTAAAATGGTAATACAAGATCCTATTTTAGAGAATAATTTAAATATGAATTATGATATATATGTAAAAGAAAATGAGAAAAAATGTGTCAAAGATATCATTCATGAGACAAAACCAATGACTTATGGTGAAATGTATGAAGCATTGTCAGTCTATCCAGAAGAGGCAATTACTACTGATCATTCATTTTTTAGAAAAGAAAAGTTAAGATGGCAGACATGGGTTTATTTTACTGAAGATGATAATAAGCTGATTACTAGAAAAGATTTGATTAAAATTTTAAAACAATCAGTTTTGAAATTAAAAGAATTAGAGCAACATCAAGCAGTACGAGTAACAGATTTATATCTAGGTTATCATAAACCAAAAGGGGAATATGAAACATCTTATGGATGGATGTTTTTAATGAGGTCCAATCATTTTACATTTACAAATGTAATTGATATGCAAGCATATAGAGCAAGTGATTTTGAAACAATTATTTATTATCCAGAGTATATGGAGAAGCATAAAATAGAAAATATTTATCCAATTTATGATGCGAGAATGTGCTACGAGAAAATTAAAACACTATAAAAGTAGGTGAAGTTATGCAAGAAGTAATCAAACGTATTTATGAATATTCATTAGAAGAAATATTAGGAGAACGATTTGGAGAATATTCGAAAGAAATTATTCAATATCGTGCTTTGCCAGATGTTAGAGATGGTTTAAAACCTGTACAAAGACGTATTTTATATGCGATGTATCGAGATCATAATACTTATGATAAACCATATAAGAAATCAGCTAAAGCAGTAGGAAATATCATGGGAGCATACCATCCACATGGAGATTCTTCTATATATGATGCGATGGTACGTATGAGTCAATGGTGGAAACAAAATGCGATTTATATTGATATGCATGGTAATAATGGTTCTATGGATGGAGATAGTCCAGCAGCAATGCGTTATACAGAAGCTAGACTATCTAAAATCAGTAATGAATTATTAACAGATATTGATAACGATACAGTAGAATGGGTTCCTAACTACGATGATACATTATTAGAACCAACTGTACTTCCTGTTAAATTCCCATTATTGCTTGTCAATGGTGCAATGGGAATTAGTGCTGGGTATGCCACCAATATTCCAACCCATAACTTAGGAGAAGTCATTGATGCAACAATCAAACGTATTGATAGTCCAAATTGTCGTTTGGATACCATTATGGAAATTGTCAAAGGGCCAGATTTTCCTACCGGAGGAATTGTAGAAGGATTAAAAGGAATTCGTGAAGCATATGAAACAGGCCGTGGCAAAATTATAATTCGTAGTAAAATTCACTTTGAAAAACAAAAAGGAAAAGAACAAATTATTATTGATGAAATTCCATATGAAGTAAATAAAGCAAATATGGTTCGTCGTATTGATGAGATCCGTATTGATAAAAAAATAGAAGGAATTCAAGAAGTTCGCGATGAAACATCGAGAGAAGGGCTTCGTATTGCAATTGATCTAAAAAAAGATGCAAATAGAGAATTAGTTTTAAACTATTTATTAAAAAATACAGATATGCAAATATCTTATACATTTAATATGGTAGCAATTATCAATCATCGACCAATGACAGTAGGAATTTTACCTATCTTAGATGCTTATATTGCTCATGAAAGAGAAGTTATTACGAGAAGAACTAACTTTGAATTACGAGTTGCTAGAAAAAGAATGCATATATTAGAAGGATTAATTAGAGCTTTATCCATCTTAGATGAAGTGATAAAAACAATTCGTGCTAGTAAAAATAAAAGCGATGCGAAATTAAATTTAGTAAAACAATTTGAATTTACAGAAGAACAAGCAGAAGCAATTGTTACATTACAACTTTATCGTTTAACAAATACAGATGTAACAGAATTAGAATCTGAATTAAAACGTTTACAAGAAGAAGTAAGACGCTTAGAAGAGATTATTTCTAATGAAGATAAACTAAAGAGTGTGATGAAAGAAGAACTACGTGCTGTTAAAAAAGAATATGCAACTCCACGTTTAACAGAAATTAAAGAAGAAATTACAGAAATTAAAATAGATACTTCTGTTATGATTCCAAAAGAAGATGTAATTGTTGTCATTACAAAAGATGGATATGTAAAACGTGTTTCTCTTCGTAGTTATCAAGCATCTACCGATCAAACAGCTTTAAAAGAAGGAGACTTTGTTACTGATACAATCAAATTAAATACATTAGATACAATCTTAATGTTTACGAATTTTGGTAATTACTTATATGTACCAGTTCATATTATTCCTGAATTAAAATGGAAAGATTTAGGAAAACATATCAGTAATGTCATTAAATTAAAAGAAGGAGAAACAATTATAGGATCAATTCCTGTTAAAGATTTTGATTCTGATATGGTCATTACCCAAGCAACAAAACTAGGAATGATTAAAAGAACACATGTCAAAGATGTTAAAGTACAACGTTATACAAAACCAATGACAAGTATGAAACTAAAAGAAAATGATGAATTAATCTTTGTATCAAGTGAGGATTATCAAGATATTTTTGTAACAACTTACCGTGGTTATGGTCTTTGGTATGAAGTGTCTGAAATTCCATTCACAGGTCCAAAAGGTAGTGGAGTAAAATCAATTAATTTAAAAGAAGATTATGTAGTAGGTACTAGTTTGTTTGATGGAAAAAGTGAATATTTAACAGTACTGACAAAGAAAAATACTGCCAAAAGAGTAAAATTAACTGAATTTGATAAAATGACTCGTGCACGTCGTGGAATACAAATTGTAAGAGATGTAAAAACAAATCCATATTATATAGTAAATACATTTGTACTTCCAAGTAAGAATGAAATTTATTTGAAAACGAAAGATGATATTGTAATGAAAAAAATAACAGAGTTTAAAGTAGCTGATCGATATTCAACAGGATCTACCGTGAAAGAAAAATTCTTAAGTGCAGGAGTAATTACAACATCATTAGAAGAGAATATAGAAGAGATGGTACCAATTCAAGTTCCAGAAAAAAGAATATCATTAAAAGAAATAGATGAAAGAATTTTAACAATTGATGATTTTTTAAATGATTTTGAAAATAAGAAAGTGTGAAAACACTTTTTTATGTTACAATAATATCTTTGTAAGAGGTGAAAAAAAGATGGAATTACAACAATATGTAAAAGAAAAAGAAAACATCATTATCGATGAATTTACGAGACTATATGGGGATGCATATCGTCGTGTATTTGAAAAGAGAATGAAAGAAGTTATTTTATTATTTCCTGATACACAAAAGAAAGATAAAGAACGTTGTATAGAATTATTACTTGGAAATGATCATTCTTTAAATCCTTTTCCGATTACCATCGCATATGATTATGTTCAAGATAAAAGACGTACTAGTTTTATGCCTCTAATAGAAAAAAGAAATGAAAAGTTAAGTATCAATAGATTAATAGTAATACATAAGCAACATGTTACAGATATTGCTTTATTACATGAATTAAAACATGCTTTAACAACTCAAATAGAACCACGAGTTGAAATAGAAGACTATTTTTATCTAAGTCAGAAAACAGGTCTTTCTTGTACTGAAAATATATATCATAAAAACCAAACTCAATATTGTACAATAAAAGATCATAATCCATTTATCTTAAACGAATTATTTACAGAGTATGATAGTTGTAATATGGTAAATCATTTACATCAAACAACAGAAATTTTTCCTGGTGAAAAGGAAACACAACCAAAACATACTTGGCAACATAATTTTTTTCCACTTGCACAAGATTGTTCAGAAATAATTAGAAACTATATAAAAACATTAGAACTAATGAATCCAATTCAATATAGTGATCATTATGCAGAACAAATACAATTATTAAATCATTTAATTTCACAAGATAATTTAGAAGAACCTGTTACATTAAAGCAAAAGAAATTATTTTTAAATTATATGACACAGTTTACTAAAAGAATGCGATAAAGTTCCTATGATTGTTTCTGTTAAGATTTTTTGAAAATGTCACCTTTTAGATAAGATGATTAAGTAATAAAGTTAATCTTTATTGAAAAGAAAATTACAATTATGAAATTTAAAAAGCAAGGATCAAGATGAACTCAACTTCGT
>CALVKP010000004.1 GCA_944332735.1 uncultured Bacilli bacterium
TTTAAGAGAAGCTCTTTATGAATTTCCAGTAGCAGAAGTAAATATTAATATGCCAGAATGGATTGGATGTTTATCTAAAGATCATTGGTTAAAGAAAATATATGTAGAAAAGATTAGAGAAAGTGTGATTGACATTGATAAACTAAAAGATGTTGATCAAATTATTACACCATTTCAAGATTGTGAATATATCTCTCGTGCATACTTGTCAGATGTCAATACTGAAACCGGTGTGATTACTCTTACGTTGGATTGTCCTAATGATTTATATGGCACTGTATTAAAAGAAATTATCGGTGTAGATATTACATCAAAATCAGCTCTTTTATCACTCTTCCAAGAATATCAAGTAGCAAAAAAAGAATACGATCAAGTAAAAGATGCACTTGCAATGGTAAAACAAACTGGTTATGGAGTTGCGACACCAACACTGCAAGATATGAAATTATCAACCCCAGAAATTATTAAACAAGGAAGTCGTTATGGTGTAAAATTAAAAGCAGTAGCTCCCTCAATTCATATGATTCGTGTCGATGTTGAATCTACCTTTGAACCAATTATCGGATCAGAATTACAAAGTAAAGAATTAATTCAATATCTTATGAAAGATCATGATAATGACCCAGCAAGTATTTGGAAAAGTGAAATATTTGGACGTAGTTTAGATGTTATTGTCAAAGAAGGAATTCAAGCTAAAATCTCACTATTGCCTGATAATGTACGCTTTAAATTACAAACAACACTCTCTAAATTAGTCAATAAAGGTTCTGGTAATTTATTTGCTATTGTACTTTAGAATAAAACAATAAAAAATCACCATACTAAAAGTGGTGATTTTTATGTATTATTTAAATACATTTTTATTATATTCTATATTAGGATTTCTTTTAGAAACAGTTCGTTCTTTTTTAGTAAATAGTAAATTTACTAGTGGTATTTTATATGGCCCATGGACACCTATTTATGGCATTGGAATTGTTATTGTAATTCTTATTTCCAATTATTTATTTTCTCATCTTCATTTATCTAGATGGATAGAAACATTTATTACTTTTGTGATCATTACTCTTATTTTAACATTATTAGAATGGCTAGGTGGAATTCTTATTGAAAAAATATTTCATACTGTTTTTTGGGATTATAGTAAAGAAGCATTTTCTATTGGAAAGTATATTTCTCTTAGTAAGAGTTTGATGTGGGGTGTAGGATCTATTATCTTTATTTATGTATTAAAACCATTATTAGAAGGAGTTATAAAACATATTCCTATACCAGTTACTATCATTCTTACTTTACTTATGTTATCTGATTTCATACTTACCTTTTTAAATAAGAGTAGAATTTAAAGTATTTTATTTTGATGACACAAAAAAAGGGAATATTCCCTTCATACGATTGACTAATTGGTATAGCGTAATGTTTCGTTTGAAATATTAAAGATAATACCAACCATAATCATATAACTAAGAAGACTAGAACCACCATAACTAATAAATGGGAGTGTAATACCAGTAATTGGCATTAACCCAATTGTCATTCCAATGTTTTGAAATTGTTGATATATTAACATTCCTACAATTCCACCAATCACATATTTATTAATATTAGAATTATTTTTAATAGCAATCATAATTAGCTTTACATTAAAGAAAATAAGTAATGAAATAAGAGCAAGAGACCCGATAAATCCAAAGTTACTACCAAATACCGCAAAGATAAAATCAGTCTGTGGTTCAGGGAAATATACAGGAGTATTGTTAAAACCATGACCAAATAATCCAGCACTACCAATCGCACTAATTCCATTTTCTAATTGATATCCACTTTTATTCGACCAATCTAGTAATCGATCTACACGTAAGAAAAAACTTGTTCCAAATATTTTCACAAATAAATCTTGATTGATAAAATAAATACCTAGAATGATAGCAATTACAAATGCACAAATACTAAATAAAAGAGCAAACCAACGATAGCGAATTCCTGAAATAAATAACATTACTACAGTAATTAATAAATAAATTAATACAACCCCTGTATCTGGCTGTAAGAAGGTTAAAAGACTAGGAATCCCTACCACAATACCCACTTTTATTAAGAACTTAAACTCTTCCATAATACTAGGATTATCAAAATTCTCATTAAATTTTTGAATCATAGAACCAAGTGTCATAATTAAAACAATCTTCATAAATTCACTTGGTTGAATGGTACCTAAATTCCATGGAAGGGTATACCAACATTTCGCATCATTAATCGATGTTCCAAAAAAGAATAAACCAAATAACGATAATACCCCAATTCCGTATAAGATCCATATATTCCGATATATAAAATCATTTCCAATAAACATAATAAAGTAGGCAAGGGCAAATCCAATGACATACCATATCACTTGTTTTAAAGCCAGATTCTGCATATCAGCACCTAATAAACTCTGGGCACTATATATCGTAATCACACTGATAATGGCAAATAATATCATTGGAATTAACACACCTTTATCTACTTTATACTTTGAAATGTTTTTCATAAACATCACCTTATTTCATATTACACTAATTTTTCTTTTGTTACAACAAAACTGTTTCAATATGACAAAAAATATCGATTTCATTGCAATTTCTCTTTGATATGTAGTATAATAAGTTCGGTGATAGAATGGAAAACTGGATACAATATTTGATTATTTTAATTATATTAATTATTATTGGAATTGCGATTACGCGTTCTAAGAAAAAAGACTTTAAAATGGAAGTAAATAAACTAGTAAATTACTTAGGAGGAAAAGACAATATTATCGATTATGAATTTCACAAATCTCGTTTTATTGTCAACGTGAAAGATGTAGATAAAGTCAATAAAGAAGGAATTCAGAAACTAGGAGCACAAGGAATTGTAGAGATTGAAAACCAATTAAAAATTATCTTAGGACCTGATACAACTCATATTAAAAAATATATTGATGCATTAAAGTGATAAAATATCACTTTTTTTGTGCTTTTTCGACAAGATTCGACAAATATCATTGATATCCTATAAATGATAGGAAGGGGATTTGTATGAATCTATTTGAAGGATTAGTATTAAACTTTATATTTATTATTTTTCCAATGTTACTATATTTATTTTATTTAGTACAAATTAGTAATACCAAACAGAAAGATCATGATTTATTTTTAGATTTTGCTTTCATTTCATCTCTTTACTTATGTATTCGTTATGGAATGATATTATTTCCAATTCCAACGATGTTTTTTATTACCATTCCTCTTTTTCTAGCATTTCAAAAGCATCGTAGTATATGTGCCATTATATATAGTTTTATTTTATTATCGATTCAAGTTTCTTATTATCAAAAATCTGTATATCTTTTCATGGGAATCAATCTTCTTTATTTTCTTTTTTATGGGTGTTATCACTATAAAAAACTACGTCGTAAGGATATGATGCTATATTTTTTATTGTGTAATGTTTTTAATACTTTATTTCTTATGATATATACCAATAAATTATCAGAAGTAATTGGCATTCAATTACCTATCTTAATCGGTGCAACATTTATTATTACTTATTTAGCGTGTCGTTTTATTGATAAAGAAAATGAAATCGTCAATTTCCATATTTCTTTAAAAGAAATAGAAAAACAAAAACAGGTTCAAAATACAATTTTTAAAATTACTCATGAAATTAAAAATCCGATTGCTGTTTGTAAAGGATATTTAGATATGTTTGATATCAATAATCAAGAACATAGTAAGAAATATATTCCTATTTTAAAAGAAGAAATAGAAAGAACATTAATCTTAATCCAAGATTTTTTAGCTACCAGTCATGTTAAAATTAATCCTGAAGAAATGGATATGAATTTATTATTAGAAGAAGTCATTCATAACTTTAAACCAATCTTAAAACAGAAAAAAATAGTATTAGAATCTTTCATAAATGATAAAGAATATTATATGATGGGAGATTATTATAGACTCAATCAAGTACTCATTAATCTATTAAAAAATGCGATAGAGGCAATGAAAGAAAAAGGGAAACTACATATTCATACAGAAGTAGAACATCAACAATTAATGATTTATATTAAAGATAATGGGGAAGGTATTTCTGATGAGAATTTAAAAAAGATTGTCGAACCATTTTTTACAACAAAAGAAAATGGAACAGGATTAGGTGTTGGTTTATCGATTGATATTGTAAAAAAGCATCATGGTTCCATCCAATATTATTCTAAACAAGGAATTGGAACAACGGTTGTACTAACATTTCCTTTACTTTCTATTTCTGAATAATTGTCAAGTGCTTAGGAATTAAATTTACAGGACTTTAGAATTCCTGTATAATAACAATAGGTGATACTATGAATCAGAGATTAAAAATTATGGCTGTATCTGGTACTTTATATGAAAGAGGAGTACAGATGGGAAAAGCTTTCCGTAAAACAATTCAATCAGAAATAGAAGCAATTTCAGAATTATGGAAAGATGAAGATATTTGTGATCGCTTTTTAATTGTAAAAAAGAAATTAGAAGAAAAATATGCTGATTTACTAGAAGAAGTATATGGAAGAGCAGATGGTGCGGAAGTAAAAAGAGATGATTATCTTTTATATCTTTGTAAAGAAATATATACTTATCATGATTCTTGTACTGATATTATTGTAAAAAATCATAATCATGAAATCGTAGGTGGACATAACGAAGATGGAAATTATCACTTAGACAATACTGCTTTAGTAAAATATCAAACAGATTATGGGTATCTATGTGACTTTTTTTCCACGGATACATTAGCAGGTGGTAATTTCTGTTGGAATAGTCATGGTATGATTTTTACAGGAAACTCTATTTATGTAAAACATATGAATCATATTGGTATTCCTGTTTGGTTTATTTTAAGAAGGGTTGTAGATGCTAGAAATATGGAAGAAGTACTAGCTTTATTCGATAATCAAGATGCTGCAAGTGGTTATAATTTAAATATTACTGATACAAATGCCAAACGTTCTGTTTCGATTGAATATCGTTTAGATATTCGCTCTGTGATTGAAATCAATGAGAAATTTGCTCATTCTAATCACTTTACAACAGAAGTAGGATTACCAATTTCTAAAAAAGGTTCTAACTCGAAATTTCGCCTACAAAAATCATTAGAGTTCTTAAATAAATATTCATTAAACTATCGTCGTATCGATGAAAAAGATATTTTAAATATATTACAATATCGTGGTAAAACCCCAAAAAGTTCTATTCTAGATACAAAATATCCAGATATAACAGCAGCAACATTTTTATATAATACCAAAAGACAGATTGCTATTTACTGTTATTTAGATCATTATAAATATCGTATTAGTTATGATATGAGTAATTTATTCTCTGATGAATGTGAAAGTAGTATGGAATTATTTTCTATTTAATATGGATTTGCTTTTTCTTGAAATTGTGATAAAATACAGTTCTTGAAAAAGGGGGAGCATATCAATGAAAGTAATTTTTCTAGATTTTGATGGCGTCATTAATTCTTATCAAAGTGAGTTAGTAGATCCAGAATGTGTTGGTGTTTTATCTGCTATTATTGAAGAAACAAATGCAAAAGTAGTAGCTACATCAGCAAGTCGTTATGCTTTTTTAGAAGGTAAAGTTACTTATTTAGAAAGTGATTTTTACCGTGACTATGTAAAGCGATTACAAGCATATGGAATTCAAATAGATGATATATTACCATGTATCCATAAAAATAAAGAAATAGAAATTCAAACTTATTTACAACAACATCCTAATATTTCTGAATACTTAGTATTAGATGATGACTATTTTTATGTATCTTTATTAGGACATGAAATATATATTGATTTTGAAAGAGGGTTATCTATTTTTGATTTTCAACCCGCTGTTGATATATTAAATGGTAAACTTCTATATTATAATCAAAATAAAATTGAAATAGATACTGAAAAAAGAATGATCTTACGAAAATATTTAAAATAAAAGAACTTATGATTGTTTCATAAGTTCTTTTTTATTTCTTTTAATATCCATAATAACTGGTAAAATAATTGGTTTACGTCCTGTTTCTTCATAAATATATTCACTTAAACGCGCTGTAATTTCACCTTTTACTTCTGTATAATTTAAGTGATTTTTACATTTATTTAAAATAGCTTTTTTCGATATATCTTCTAATTTTTTTAATAATTCCATATTATCATTCACTAGAACAAAACCACGTGTTGTAATATTTACTTTACCAAGTAATTGATTGGTATTGGAATCAATATTTGCAATTACAACGACAATTCCATCATTGGCCATAATCTTACGATCTTTAATGACAGCATTCCCAACATCACCAATACGATTTCCATCAATATAAACATCTCCTGCTTGAATATTACCAGCTCTTGTAATTTTTCCTTTATACATAGAAAGAACATCTCCATTTCCACATACAAAGGTATTTTCTCTTGGTATACCACAAAGTACACCTGTATCCGCATGACGCTTTAACATACGATAATCACCATGGAATGGCATAAAATATTTTGGTTTTATTAAACGTAACATTAACTTTTGTTCTTCTTGACTAGCATGCCCAGATGTATGAATGGTACTAAGAGAGGTATTGGTAAATACTTCCACCCCTTTTAAATATAATTTATTAACCGTTCTAGCAATACTTAAAGCATTTCCTGGAATTGGACTTGATGAGAATACTACCGTATCATTTGGTTTTAATTTAATTTGACGGTGTGTCCCATTGGCAATACGAGAAAGTGCTGCTAATGGTTCTCCTTGTGATCCAGTACAAAGTAAACATACTTTTTGATCTGGCATACGATTTGCTTCTTCAGCAGTAATAAAAATATCTTTATTTTTAATATATCCACCTTGAATAGATATTTCTATATTTGTTTCCATACTACGTCCAAATGTAACAATTTTTCTACCATTTCTCTGACAAGTATCTACAATATGTTTTAAACGATAAATATTACTTGCAAAAGTCGCAATAATAATTCTTCCTTTGTGTTTATATCTTGTAAAAATTTCACTTAAAGCATTATCTACTGTTGATTCACTAGCACTCATTCCTTCATTTAAAGCATTGGTAGAATCACTCATTAAAAGAGTAACTCCTCTTTCACCAATTCGTGCCATTTTATGTAAATTCGCCATAGGTCCAATTGGTGTTAAATCAAATTTAAAGTCTCCCGTTGTCACAATCGTTCCATTTGGAGTTGTGATACAAATACCGTGTGAATCAGGAATCGAGTGAGTTGTTCTAAAAAACTCAACTGTAAAGTGTTTAAATTTTACTTTTGTATCTTCCATATAGGTATATAGTGTTTTATATTGAATATTTCTTTCTTGTAATTTTTTTTGAATTAAACCAATTGCTTGATTTGGAGCATATATGGCAGGAATATTTACTGTTTGCAATAAAAAAGGAATTCCTCCAATATGATCTTCATGTCCGTGCGTAATAAATAAAGCTTTAATTTTCTTTTCATTTTTCTTTAAAAAAGTAAAGTCTGGGATAACATAATCAATTCCCATTAATTCTCCACCAGGAAAAGTAATACCAGCATCCGTAATAATAATTTCATCTTTATGCATGAAACAATACATATTTTTTCCGACTTCGCCTAATCCTCCCAGTGCAAAGATTTTCGTATCTTCACCTTTCATATCATTTTTTAAAAATTTCATTTGATCTCCTTTCTTTTTAGATTCCCGACCTATAAAATAAAAAAATTTTTTCACACGTTTCAAATTTAACGATATCATTATAAACTTTTTTTTTGCTTTTGTCTAGTCAGTGTGTTAAGATGATAGTGGTGATGGTATGAACTTAAGTACTTTAAAAAGAGAAGTTGTTTATTTAGTAGAAGATGAATTACAAAAAAAGGGAATTCTTTCTTATGATGGATATCAAGATGATATTAGAGAACTTTTAACTTTCTTCTTAGATCAGAGAGTAGATTATAATGAAATTCCTAAAATGATTATAGAGATGTTTTTAAACCCTCCAGAAGTTTATTTTATCAAGCAAGATGGTACATATACCTCTTATAAATTATCAGCTACAGAACTCCATCAACAAGCGATTTTCGCTTATAGTTTTCAATATTTATCTACCCATCCAGAAGACCAAGAATTAGAAAAAGTTTTTCACACTGCATCTGTAAATGATATGATGAGATGTCTTTATGAAAGAGGTATCACCATTATGAGAGTTTTTCACAATGCAATTGTAGGAGAAAGCTTTGCAGTTACAACACCAATTCCTGATACAGAAGAAAAAGTAAAAGAAACATATGAGAAATTAAAAGAAAAATTAATTGCTGAGAAAAACGGAAACATAAAATTTGAAACATGTTCTTTAGAAAACTTTGATTATAATTTTGTTGAAGATATGGCAAATAATCATAAAAAATAAGTGAAATTCTAGTAATTTCACTTATTTTCGTGTAAAATGAGAATAGGTGATAACATGGGATTATTTGACAAATTTAAACGTATTTTAAAAGTAAATACAGAAGAAGAAAAAAAAGAATTACAAAGTTATGATCAAGGTTTAGAAAAAACAACCAAAGAAATGCGTAGTAAATTAGCACAATTAAGCAAAAGACATAAACAAATTGATGATGCTTATTTTGAAGAATTAGAAGATATTTTAATTACAGCCGATATTGGAGTTCATACGGTGATGAGCTTTATGGACCGTTTAAAAAAACGCGTCAAAGAAGAAGCAATTCAAGATGTAGATGATTTAAGAGAAATTATTGTAGATGAAATGTTTGTTATTTACGTAAATAATCAAATATTAGTCAATAAAATCAATTATAATCCAGATGGATT
This sequence comes from uncultured Bacilli bacterium, assembly GCA_944332735.1. Lineage (GTDB taxonomy): Bacteria > Bacillota_I > Bacilli_A > RF39 > UBA660 > UMGS2016. The sequence goes on from CALVKP010000004.1 coordinate 8,874, forward strand.
AACTGTATTGTTATTTGTTGGTGTGAATGGAGTAGGAAAAACTACAACCATTGGTAAACTTGCAAATAAGTTAAGAAAAGAAGGGAAGAAAGTTTTATTAATTGCTGGGGATACCTTTCGCGCTGGAGCAACAGAACAATTAGTAGAATGGGCCAATCGTACTCATACAGATGTTGTATGGAAAGAAAATAGAGATCCCTCTAGTGTCATTTATGATGGCCTAGAAAAAGCAGTCAATGAGAAATACGATATCGCATTAATTGATACCGCAGGTCGTTTACAAAATAAAGATGGATTAATGAAAGAATTAGAAAAAATGAATCGTGTCATTGGTAAAATCGTACCAAATGCCCCACATGAAACATTACTAGTCATCGATGCGACAACCGGTCAAAATGGGATTCAACAAGCAAAAAGCTTTAAAGAAATTACCAATATTACAGGGATTGTTTTAACAAAATTAGATGGTACTGCCAAAGGTGGAATCGTTTTAGCAATTAAAGATGAAGTAGATATTCCTGTTAAATATGTAGGTCTTGGTGAAAAAGAAGAAGATCTTAGAGTCTTTGATATTGAAAAATATATTTATGGATTATTTAAAGGGTTTGTAGGTGATGAAGATGATGAAAAGTAGTTTAGAAGAAACAAAAATTCCTGGTCTTTATACATGGCAACAAAAAATGGGACTATTTACACAATTTATTTCATTTGTAATTTTCCTCATTTGTTTTATTTTAAATATTATAGGTAAATTAGATACTGCTTGGTTATTTCTAATTTTAGTTGTATTATTACTTTCTATGGCTTATAATAATTATAGTATCTTTAAACGTAAATACTTTACCATATGTTATCTTGTGGGCGCTATTTTATGTTTAGGGTTATTTGGAGGTATGTTACTTGGATAAGAGAAGTAATATAATTATTTTATATGATTACTACAAAGAATTACTAACTGAAAAACAACAAATATACTTTGAAGGATATTATTTTGAAAATGAATCATTACAAGAACTCAGTGAAGAATATGATGTAAGTCGTAATGCGATTCATAAACAAGTAAAAGAAACAGAAGAAAAATTACAAGAATATGAAAATAAACTTGGTTTATATCAGAAAAGAATAAAAATATTAAAATTAATTGAAAACTTAGATGAGAAAACAAAAGAACAAATAGAAACACTAATATAAAAGGGGAAGGGTGATACTATGTTTGATCATATTAGTTATATTAACAATAATACTGCCGAAGTAAAATTGAAAGAAGGCGTTCCTCTTCAAGGGAATATCATGAATATGCATGTTATGTTTGAAGATGAAGATAAAAAGATATTAGGAGAAGTAGAAGATATCACAAAAGATAGTGTTAAAGTAAACTTTTTAGGAGAAATTGTAAATAATAAATTTGTTGGAGGAGTTTTACGTAAACCAAAATTAACAGCTACGATTCGTGTTATTACGTCTGATGAAGTGAAAATGATTGTTGGAGTACCAGCACCTGGCAAATTTTTAATCGGTTATTCACCACTTTATGATGATCAACCAATCTATGTAGATATTAATGATTTATTTAGTAACCATCTTGCGATTTTCGGTAATACAGGTAGTGGTAAATCATGTGGTGTGGCGCGTATTTTACAAAACGTATTTCAAAATAATTTATTACAACCATATCGTGCTAACTTCTTTATTTTTGATGCATATGGAGAATATCACAATGCATTTTCTAACTTAAACCAAGTAAATCCAAATTATTTCTTTAAATTTTATACAACCAATGAACGTCAAACCGATGGAGAATTACTTCGTATTCCACTTTGGTTATTAGATGTTGATGATTGGGCGTTATTACTTCGTGCTACAAACCATTCACAAATTCCAATTATCGAAAGAATGTTAAAATTAACACGTATTTTTTCAGAAGATGACGAACAAGCATTAAAATATAAAAATCATTTAATTGCTAAAGCAATTATGACAATCCTTTATACTAATCAAACTGCAACCAGCAAAAGAAACGATATTTTTACAATTCTAGAAACTTGTTCAACACCACAATTTAACTTAGAAGCACCAGTTCAAGGAATTGGTTATACGAGAAAATTTAGAGAGTGTTTTATTATTGATTCACAAGGATCATTTGTAGAAAGTGTTTTAGTTACAAAATATATTTCAGATTTTATCGATGAAGAATTAGATAAATATGAAACAACAAAACTTAGCTATTTTACTTTAGAAGATGTAGAAAAAGCACTAAACTTTACACTGATTAGTGAAGGACTTTTAAACAATGATCAAACATATAGTGATGCAGTTACATTAAAAGTAAAATTACATGCGATTGTAATTAGTGAGAATGCGAAATTCTTATCTTATCCAAAATTCATTACGATGAATGAATATATCGCATCTTTAGTAGCAGTAGGAAATCACAAAGCACAAATTATTAACTTTAATATGGAAGATATCGATGATTGGTTTGCAAAAGTTATTACGAAAATTTATACGAAAATGTTATTTGATTTTACAAAGAACTTACCAAAGCGTGCCTCATTACCATTCCATGTCTTCTTAGAAGAAGCACACCGTTATGTACAAAACGATTCTGATAAAGACTTAATTGGATATAATATTTTTGAACGTGTCGCAAAAGAAGGACGTAAATATGGTCTTATCTTTAATCTAATCAGTCAAAGACCTGTAGAAATATCAGAAACCGTTATCTCACAATGTACGAACTTTATCATCTTTAAAATGAACCATCCTCGTGATCTAGACTATATTAAAAAGATGTTACCAAATATTAGTGCTGAAATTGTTGAAAAACAAAAAAGTTTACAACCAGGTACTTGTGTCGCATTTGGTAAAGCATTCCGTGTTCCAATGATTATCCGTATGGAAATGCCAAATCCAGAACCATCTAGTAGTAACTGTGATGTCATCGATACATGGAGTGTTCATTAAAAATCATCATCAAGATGATTTTTTCTGTAATTAAGGAGGAAACAAATATGACTCAGTTTCATATAAAAACGTATCAGCAACATAGAAA
>CALVKP010000005.1 GCA_944332735.1 uncultured Bacilli bacterium
TTGGTGTATTTGGCATTGCTTCAAATACTTTCTGCATCTCAATTGAAATATCACCAACACTTGTTAAACATACTGGATGTGTTTTTAATTTATTCGTAAAACGAACTTCTTTCACTTCTGGAATTACCTTTTGCATCTCTTTTAATAAATCTGTATTTTCCTCATTGATCTTCTTCGTATTTTCTTTTTCTTCTTCTGTTTCAAGATCTAAATCATCTTTTTCAATATTGACAAATGTCTTTTTCTCATATTCATGAATCGCTGATAAAACAAACTCATCAATATAATCTGTTAAATATAAAATATCATAATCTTTTTCTTCAATTTGTTCTACTTGTGGTAAAGAATCTATTTTCTCAACTGAAGTACCTGCGGCATAATAGATTTTATCTTGCCCCTCTTTCATCTTCTCTACATATTCTTTTAATGTAATTAATTTTTTACGTTTAGAAGAATAGAACATAATGAAATCTTGTAATTTATCTTTATTCATACCATAGTTATCATAAACACCATATTTTAATTGCATTCCAAATGTCTGGAAGAATGATTCATAAGTCTCTCTATCTTCTTTTAACATCGTTTCTAATTCTTTACGAATTTTAGATTCAATATTTTTTGCAATTAAACTTAAACTCTTTGACTTTTGTAACATCTCTCTAGAAATATTTAAAGATAAATCTTCTGTATCAACAACACCTTTTACAAAGCTAAAGTAATCAGGTAATAAGTCAGAACACTTCTCCATAATCAATACTCCACTAGCATATAAACTAAGTCCTTTTTCATATTCTTTTGTATAATAATCATATGGAGCATGACTTGGAATAAATAATAATCCCTTATAAGAACATAATCCTTCTACAGAAGTGGAAATAACTTTTAATGGTTTATCAAAATCATTAAATTTATCCATATAGAAATGATTATAATCTTCTTCTGTGACATCTTTTTTATTTCTCTTCCAAAGAGGGATCATACTATTGATTGTTTCAATTTCCTCTTTTTCTTCATATTCATTTTTTTCTTTATCTTTTAATACTTGTTTTGTTACTTTCATTTTAATTGGATAACGAATATAATCAGAATATTTCTTAATTAATTCTCTTAATTCATATTCTTCTAAATACTGACTATAATTGTCTTCATCGGTATCTTCTTTGATATGAAGTGTAATTTTGGTACCATTCTTTTCTTTTTCACAAGTATCTATTTGATACCCTTCTACACCACTAGAAGTCCAACGATATGCTTCTTTACTATCAATTGATTTCGTTTCTACTTCAATTTTATCACTTACCATAAAGGCAGAATAAAAACCTACTCCAAATTGTCCAATAATATCGATTTTATCTTCTTTGGAAAGATTTTCCTTAAATTTTAAAGAACCACTTTGAGCAATTGTACCTAAGTTTTTCTCTAATTCTTCTTCTGTCATTCCAATTCCAGTATCTTCAATCGTAAGTAATCTTTTCTCTTTGTCATAATCAATATGAATTTCTAACTGATCCTTATCTACTTTTACTTTCTTATCTGTAAGAGCACGATAAGCAAGTTTATCCATTGCATCACTCGCATTAGAAATTAACTCTCTTAAAAAAATATCTTTATTGGTATAAATTGAATGAATCATTAAGTCTAATAATCTTTTTGATTCTGACTTAAATGCTTTTTTCTTCATATTATCATCTCCATCTTTCTTACATAATCGTTATAACACCTTTTTTAGCAATTGTCAAGAGAGAGTGCTAATGGATTTCAATTGATTTGGTTCTATTATTTCAAAACATACATATAGTGTATTAGTAAAGTCCAGGAGGGATAGAATGATTCATAAAAAAAGTATTTGGTTTTTAACACTATTTAGTTTAATTTTAGTATTAAGTATTTACTACATCACTATGCCAAGTGAATTACTTTTAGGAAATCACATAGAAAATTCTAAAGTAGAAGAAAAAGATACCCAAAATAAAAAAGAAGAAACAAAAGTAACTATGAAAGAAAGTGATTTACTTACATCTCTTCGTGTGGAAGCCAATGATGAAATGGTAAAAGAAATGGATGAATTAAAGTCAGTACTGACTAGTAAAGATGCCACAAGTGAAGAAAAAAATGATGCTTTTGAGAGAATGAAAGAATTAAACTCTGTTCGTGGAAAAGAAGAAACACTTGAGAAAAAGATAAAAGAAGAATTTAAATTAAATAGTTTTGTAAAAATGGATGGTGATCAGATTCGTGTTGTTGTAAATACTGAAAAATTAGATAAAAAGACAGCTAATAACATTATGCGAAGTGTACAATCTAATTTTGATGAGAAAATGTATATCTCTGTCAAATTTCAAAAATAAAGACTTATGTCTTTTTTCTTTGTCTTTAGATAAATGACACGCACTGTTTTATTCTTTTTACATAAAATACTATGAAGAAATAATTTCCACCCCAAGTATGGAAGTGAGGTATTATGAAAAAGAGTATTCTAACCAAACGAGAGAAAGAAGTATTTGATCTTTT
>CALVKP010000006.1 GCA_944332735.1 uncultured Bacilli bacterium
TCGTATTGACGTTGCCTTTGACTTTCTGCATAAATTTTATCATTTTCTTTTTTTGTAAAGTCCATCTCTCTTTTTTTAGATAGTCCAGGAACAAACATATATCTTGAATGGCGACAGTTGATTCCAAGTATTCCTGCAGGTTTACCATATGTTGAAGAACTCCACGGTCTAACTTTAACTCTTCCACCATCCAAATCTTCTATATAACCTGAATAGCCACTCAATGAAAATACTTGTCCTTGATCCTGGCTACATAAAGGTCTAGCTCCAACATGTGAACTGACTTCTATAAAATCTCCACCACAGGCTTGTATTCTCTCGTCTTGAATACGGTTAATAGTATTCTGTGTATTTGTGCGAATAACCATCTTTGTATACCCTTCTGGATTCCATCTTGCTCCATTTCTGGCTGTAAAACCAGTTAAGCCTTTTTCTGCCAACTGACTTACTGCTTCTTGCATAGCTTTATTAGTGGTTTTAGTACCTGCTAGAACTTGGGAAGATACTTTATTAACTATATCCCTATACTCATCTCCAGCACTCACTAAAAGACTATTATTCTGCTTATTAAATGTAGTCAATATTTCTTCTACTGCATTCGATAGAATACCTCGAACCAGCAACTCTTCGGTATCAGGCTCTATTGCATTAAGTATTCCTAATTTAACACCCTCTTGAATAAGTGTTTCATCTCTTGTCATACCTATTTCCCTAGCCCTATCAAAGACTTTATTTACTTCTTCAACAGTCTTACCTGAATATTTAGCAATTATCTTTGCATTTTCTTCATTTAGCCCATTAAGTTCTTTAAGCCTTTGTAGTTGCCACTCGTTAACTTCTCCACTGCCATCTAATGGTCGATTATGTTTTTCATCCCATTTATCTATTTCCATAGGTTTACCGGCAGATAACTTTTTAGCAATATTTAAAAGAAGTTCATTTTCCATATCGACATAAATTCTTTCGACTTGTTCTTGAAGTTCATCTAAAGACATCTACATCACTCCTGTACAGAGTCATTGTTATTTTTTTGTTCTAGGTTATTGTTTTCGGTCATACCAAAAAAGTCCATACCTTCTGGCTGAACTAACTTGTTTTCACTCTCAATTTTTGCCATTTCCTCTTGAATTTCACTATCTTCATAATGTAAATATTTTTTCATGAATTTTTCAAGAGAAATAACTTTATTTTGATACAATTCTAATCCTCTTTGAATTAGTGCATTTTCGTCTTCAATTATTGAATCGTCAAAAACTATATTAATTGATTTATAAGTTATTCCCTCTAATTCACATATAGCTTTAACTAGATCATATAAGCAATCGTTAACCATGATTTCGTGATGTTTTTTAGTTCTGTATGTATCACTGTTTTCTGATACTACTTCGGTAGCTGTTTTAACTCCTTGACCATTAAAATTATAATAATTCTGACCTAATCCAACTCCTGCACTTATATAATTTAATTGTGCGTTTATCGAACTTATATGTTCTTGATACCTTAATTTAAAATCAATTTCTTTAACTGGCTGATTCTCCATTCCGGCGATAGCAACATATACTTCATCATTGTTGTCAAAGTAACTTACGTAATTAACATTTCCATCAGAATCTACTTCTGTTTTCTTTTTAACTGCAGTTCTATCAATTAAAACACGTTTTTTACCAGTTCTAAACTCTCTATTAAAACTATCGTATTCTGTATCTATTGCTTTAAACTTATCTATTTGATTAGCTAGTATTGATATACCCATAGGATTATCTGTATCAAAGTTATTAGCAATTACAGGTTTCCATACTTGAAAATGAGGGTTATCTGTCTCAAACTTTTCAAACTCTAAAACATCAGAAAACATATCATTAAAAGGAATTTCCTTTCCTAAGGACGTTTCTGTTTTAGATACGTATAACTCATTTAATTTAGTGTATTTATCTCCATTAAATTCATGATAAGTGATATGAGTATAGTACTTTTTCTTTAAATCTACACCTTTTGTAAATCTACTTACTGTTATCAAACCGTTGATATATGAGTTGGTGTATTTGTAAGGAATTACTACATCACCATCTATAAAATCAATTAATGTTTTATCATCTTTTTTGTATTCAACGGTGACGCCACTACCTAATGCAAAAACACGTTCTAGGAAATCAGGAAAGTTTACTTTAAAGTTATTTTCTTTGCTGTCTAATACTTCTAGTAGTCTTTCAGTATTTTTCTTCTTATCAAGCTTTATTTGTACCTTTTCTGACCACAGCAATTTAGCAAAGTCTTCACATACTTTCTTTGGCATATTCATTGTAAGCCTTTCGCATTGTTTATTGCTTCCATCTGCCATTTTCATAGTGAAGTAGTGAAAATCATTAACATTTCCACGATACCAGCTTTTCCATATGGCCATCATATCGTAAATATCTCCAACTACTAAATTAATTCCTTTTTTGCTTAATTTACTCTGTATATCTTGATATAGTTCCTTTTGTATCACCTACTTTTTATTAACCTTTTCCCAAACGCTTAACAAGTCATTTGTCTTTTTATACAAATCATCAAAAGTTATCTCAATATTCATTTTAACTTTACCATATAACTCATCAGGAGTTCCAAAAATTTCTTCTATATTTGGACCATCAACATTCACATTACACCTAACATCTTTGACTTGTTTTAAAAATTCAATCGCTTTATCAATGATTTGTTCATTATTTAAAATCATAATCTACTCCTTTATTCCCAATTTACTTAAATTATCTTTAACCCAATATTGAAATTCATCTTGCGTGTGGTCAGCATAATAATAACTATAATCATTAGACCAACTATTGTAGTAAGGCTCTTCGCCAACAAACTCTTTTTCGGCTTTATCAGGTTCAGGTTTACCTTTTTCAACTGTGCCTTCTTTCCACATATAATTTTCATTTTCTTTTTTAAAAATTTTATTATTGTTATTGTCTAATATTCTAAATTTTCCTTTTGCTAGAAAAGCCTGTGAATAATCAATAAGTTCTTCTTTTGATTTACCTTTATTAACAGGATGAAACCTTTTTCCGTAGTCAGTATATAGCTGGTTTCTTAAAGCTCCTTCTGCACTATCAATGGTTTCTTTATCTTCTCCACATTTCCACTTTTTTATCATTGCAATTTCAAAGTTAAATATGTCTCTTGATAACTCACTAGGTGCTTTCTTTTTAGGTTTTTCGTTTGGAGAATAGTAATAAGTATCTAGTAAATACCAATAGCCATCACCTGCCAGTCCATAGCACCCACAAGTAGTAGCACTTGTCTGATGACCACCATCAACAGAGAAATCTAAATAAAGAATTCTTAATTTATTTTGTTCTATAAAATTTTTATCTACGTACTCAAACATTTGAGGATTATAAATAAGACCTTCCATTCCAATTACTTCACCTAAATAAATCCAACGATAACGTTTATTATCAAATTTTTCCATTCTCTTGGCTTCATCAATAAACATCTTACCTAACCATTCTTCTGGTACCGTTCTGTAATCTGTTTCAGAAACTAGGCAGTCATCTCTTAATTTCATAGAATTGCACCACTTATTTATCCATGCAAATTTATTTTTAGGCGGATTATACGAATATAAAGCCATAAACCAATCATTATTACCACGTGTAAATGTAGCAACTATTTGGTCTATATCTTCTGAATTATCCCAACCAGTCAATTCTTCAAACCATACTATTTTAATTAGCTTATTTTCATCAATGGTTCCTTTAACAGTTTCAAAATCATCTCCACCAGCAAAATAAATAACATTACCGTTTTGTAGAAATTTTATTTCCATTGGAGATACTGTACTTATGTAATGAATGTTTTCAACCAATCCTAATCTAGTACATGCTCTTTTGATTTCTTTATATACTGATTTTCTTAACTGATTTTGATGTTTTCTCAAAACTACTACAGAACAGTTATTCTCGTTTAGACAGTTATAAAC
>CALVKP010000007.1 GCA_944332735.1 uncultured Bacilli bacterium
TAGATGATTTTTATCATCTAACTTTTGTAAAGAGGAGGAAATGTTATGGTAAGTGCTAGTGCCGTAAAAGAATTAAGAGAAAAAACGGGAGCAGGAATGCTAGATTGTAAAAAAGCATTAGAAGCAAATAATGGAGATATGCAAGCTTCTATTGATTGGTTAAGAGAAAAAGGTATTTCTAAAGCTGCGAAAAAAGCAGATCGTATTGCTGCCGAAGGACTTGCAGAAATTAAAATAGATGGAAATAAAGCTGCAATTGTAGAAGTAAATTCTGAAACAGACTTCGTTGCAAAAAATCCTGAGTTTAAAGAATTAGTAGATGCAATTTTAAATACAGTTTTAAAAACAGATGCTACTGATGTAGAAAGTGTATTAAATGAAGATGGATTAAATGATTTATTGGTTGCTAAAATCGCAAAGATTGGAGAAAAATTAAGTTTTCGTCGTTTTGCCAAAGTAGAAAAAACTGATTCACAACATTTTGGAGCATATATTCATATGGGAGGTAAAATTGCAGTGCTTACTGTAATTGATGGAGCAACAGATGATGTTGCACGTGATGTTGCAATGCATGCTGCAGCAATGAGACCACAATATGTTACTAAAGAAGAAGTTCCTGAAGAAGTTGTAAATCATGAAAAAGAAGTATTAACAGAACAAGCAATGAATGAAGGAAAACCAAAAGAAATTGCTGAAAAAATGGTAATGGGAAGAATTAATAAATTCTATAAAGAAATTTGTTTAGCTGAACAACCATTTGTAAAAGATGGAGATGTAACTGTATCACAATATGTAAAAAACAATGGTGGTACAATTGTGAATATGATTCGTTTTGAAGTTGGAGAAGGAATGGAAAAACGTGAAGAAAACTTTGCAGAAGAAGTTATGAATCAAATTAATCAAAATAAGTAGTTTGTTTTAAGTTGTAAGTAGTATGTAAATCGTACTACTTTTTTGTGCTTAGAAAGGACTTATTTATGATAAAAAGAGAAAATATTTACTTAGGTATTAAAAATGATAGAGGAGTAATTACACCATTAGTAGGAGTATATGATCACAATCAAGTAAGAAATTTAGAAAATGGAGAATTACTAAATAAAACAGGATATATATATGGAGCACTTGATGGATTTCCTTCTTGTTCATTAGACCAAATATTAGCAGCATGGAAATTTAAAAAAGAATTAACAGAGGAAGAAGTCCATATGATTACAACAATTTTTCAATATCCAGAACTAGTACAAAGAGAAATGGAAAGAATTAATCTAGATTTATTAAATCAAGATGATTTATGGATGTTAGAACATGTATATATTATGACGAAAAATACAAATATAAGAAAACAATTCATGGATGAAATAGATGAACAAAATAATGTATATTGTAGACATATTTTTCAACCATGTATGAAATCAAAACAAAAAATAAAGGAATTGCGTTAATGCGATTCCTTTATTGTACGATAACATGTTTCTTTTTGTACGACTTGAATATGAGAAAGGGATAATAATGATTGTATTTCATCAGGAGTTATATATCCTTCATATGTAATTTGTTCCAAATAAGTTTTATTTGTAATTTCAAAATTTGGATATTGTTTTAAAATCGTTTGTTCTAAATCATAAGGAAAAGTAATTAGAATGTGTTGTTTTAATATAAAAGGAACTATTTCAGCATGATTTATACCATGAATTGCTGCATTAGAATAAGCCCGAACAAGTCCACCAGCTCCTAATTTAATTCCGCCAAAATAGCGAATTACAATTGCTAAAGTATAGTATAAATGATGCTTCTCTAATACATTTAAAATAGGTTGTCCAGCTGTTTTTGATGGCTCTTTATCATCACTACATTTTTTATCATGTAATAAAATATATGCATAACAATAATGTGTAGCTCCGGGATATTCTTTTTTAACTTGTTCTATTTTTTCCTTTACATCATTCTTATCTGTAATTGGGATTAGACAAGTAATAAAACGAGATTTTTTAACTTCTATTTCACAAGTTACTCTTTCTGTAATTCCAAACATGAATACACCTCAGTATTTATTATACCAATCTTGTCAAAAATTGAAAAGTAAATACATAGACTATAATAGGTGAAAGGTATGTATGATAAAATGTATGTAAGAGGCATTTGTATTCAAGATGATAAAATATTATTAGAGAAGGTAAATGGAAAATATCAATTGCCTGGAGGAATTGTCATTCAAGATGAATTTTTAAAAGAGGCTTTGGTTCGTAATTTTTTAATAAAATACGGATTACATATACAAGTTAGAAGAGGTAGAGTATATGATGTCAATACCAAACCACTAGAATATGTATATATGGTAAAAACGAATGATACTATCCTTGATCCTAGTTTAGAGTGGATCTCTCTAAATCATTTCGCACTCGTTCCATTTTACCAAGAAGTTATTCGTAAAGAAATGTTAAAGCATATGCCAAGCATACAAGAAATAGAAGATGTTATTTTCATTGAAAATGCCAAATAGGCATTTTTATTTTTACCCAATGCATGTTATAATATGTTTCGAAAGAGGGAAAACATATGAAACAATTAAATACTACTACTTATACAGACGTTGAAATGCTTTGTTTCTTATTAAGAATGAATGAGATTGGTGAGTTATCTCCATATATTTCTCTTACAAATGAAGAAATAGAAGAAATATTTATGGAATATCACGAACTATTAAAAAATGATGAAAGTTATGAAAATAGTGAAGTAGAAACCGAAACCATCAGTGATGACAATGAAGAAATATTTACGCATTTATTATCTTTAACAAAAGAAAGAAGAATCTTACTAAAATATCACGATATTTTAACAGCATTATTACAATTAGAACTTGAAATGCCAGAACCAACTGAACAAGAAATAAAACAATTAGAACAATTTATTTTAAATATGAATGATACGAATAAAACATATTTAGAATTAACAGAACAAGAGATGCAAGAAGCTATATCGATTATGAATGGAAAGATAAACGATGAAACATCATATCATTCATATGTAATGAATGCTTTTTCTTATGTATGGAAGAGTAGTGAAGCAACTATGGATGCCAACAGAGCGCAAAAAAAACTAGAAAAATTAATAAAACTTGCAATCATTGGTATTTGGATATCGTTAAGTTATATACATTATCAACAAGAAGCATATTTAAATATGGTAGGAGATATTTCTACAATACCTTTATATTTAATGATATTTTATATAAAAGAAAACGAAGAAGACAACTATTTGAAAAATGCTAAAATTGCTTATATTTTGAAATGGATGAGATCTTGTGGAATATTAACTGGTTTACAAAATAACCAATTAAGTATCACATCATTTGTTTTATTAATTGCATATCACATAGTAGCTAAATCTTTTGAGAAACAAGCAATGTTAGAAAAAGAAAAACAAAAAATAAGATAGGGGTGATTTTGTGATAAAAGAAAAACTAAGTTTAGTGCCCAATAAACCTGGTTGTTATTTGATGAAAAATGAAAATGGAACCATCATTTATGTGGGAAAAGCTAAGAAACTAAAAAATCGTCTTAGCTCTTATTTTCGTGGAACACATACTGGGAAAACAGCTCGCTTAGTAAGTGAAATTCGTGATTTTGAATACGTCGTTGTTGGTAGTGAAAAAGAATCCCTTGTATTAGAATTGAATTTAATTAAAAAATATGATCCCAAATATAATATTTTATTAAGAGATGATAAACGCTATCCTTATATTGAACTTACCAATGAAACAGTGCCACGTTTAACAATTGTTCGTAATGTAAATCGCAAAAGAAAAAATCAAACTCGTATTTTTGGACCTTATCCCAATGTAACAGCAGCAAGAAATACCGTTAACTTATTAAATCGTATCTATCCTCTTAGAAAATGTCGTACTTATCAAAAAAAACCGTGTCTTTATTATCATATTGGACAGTGTCTAGGTTACTGTACAAATCAAGTACCTAGTAAACAGATAAAAGAGTTAGAAGAAGAAATCTTAAAATTTCTTCGTGGTGATGCTAGTTTTGTATTAAATAAAATTGAAACAGATATGTATGAAGCAAGTAACAATTTAAATTTTGAACGTGCTAAAGAATTAAAAGAATTAAGAGATTATATTCAAATTACGTTACAAAAACAAAAAGTCGAAATCAATGATACAACATCTCGTGATGTATTTGGATATTTTGTTGATAAAGGATATTTATCAATTCAAGTATTCTTTATTCGTGGAGGAAAAATATTAGAACGTCATTCTGCAATTTTTCCATTAATTGATGAAGTAGAAAACGAAGTAATTCGTTATATTGCTACATTTTATGAAAAAGATATTTTACCACCGAAAGAAATTATGATTCCAAGCTTGTCAGGAGCAGAGGAATTATCAAGTTATTTAGAGGTGCCTGTTCATATTCCTCTTCGTGGTGTAAAAAGGAAATTAGTAGATATGGCTTGTAAAAATGCTGAAATTGCTTTAAATGAGAAATTTGAATTAATTCAAAAAGATGAGAAAAAAACAATTGGTGCAAATGATGAATTAAGAGATATTCTCCATCTAGATAAATTAGATCGTATAGAACTATTTGATAATTCTAATTTATTTGGTAGTTATAATGTTTCGGGGATGGTAGTTTTTAAACATGGAAAACCAAGTAAAAATGATTATCGTAAATTTAAAATTAGCGTTGATAAAAACGATGATTATGGTACGATGAGAGAAGTAATTTATCGTCGCTATTTTCGTGTCCTAAAAGAAGATTTAGAACGTCCTGACTTAATCATTGTCGATGGAGGTACTGGTCAAATTAATGTTGCTAGAGAAGTATTAAATTCATTAGGAATGCAAATACCTGTTGTAGGATTAAAAAAAGATAATCACCATGCCACCAGTAAATTACTGGCATTTGATCCTTTAGTTGAAATTGATATCGATAAGCGTAGTAATTTATTTTATTACTTAGAGAGAATGCAAGATGAAGTCCATAATTTTACAATTCACTATCATCAACAATTACGTAGTAAAGGAGCATTAGAAAGCGTATTAGATCATGTCGATGGGATTGGCGAAAAAAGAAAAAAACAATTGCTTAGAAAATACCATTCTACATCTAAATTAAAAACAGCAAGCGTAGCAGAATTAGAAGAAGTATTACCTCAACAAGTTGCTCAAAACCTATATCATTTTTTACAAGAAATAGATAAAGAAAAATGATAAGGGAATGATTTAATTTGACAATTCTAAAATTTCCTGTATAATAAACCCCACAAGAGGGGGAATGGTTATGAGAAATCCATGGTTATCAAAAAAATTTAAAATTTATAGCCACAAAATTACAACACCACTTGTTTTATACCATGATAGTGATTGGCATGTAGGACCTGAAAGTAATTTAAATAGAATGATTACCATTCAAGAAGAAGTGAAACAAATAAAGCCTGATTTTCGTATTATTTCTGGGGATATAATAGATGATACAAGGACACTAGATAGTGATAATCGTAAAATTATTGCTGATATGTTAGAAGAATCAAATCATATCTGTCCAACCATTGTTTCTATTGGAAATCACGATATAGCAAAGAAAAATGGTCCAAATGAGTTGGATTGGGAAAAAGATATTCGTCTAGATTGGTTTCAAGAAATTAGTCAAAAGACAGATAGTTATTTAGTAGAAGAAAACAAGATATTTGAAGGAACTGTATACTTTGATGATCAAATAGAAATAGTATGTATCAATCCACCATATGAACATTATTTTAAAAAAGAAGAAGCAAAAGAAGATTTCTTAAATATATATCGTAATAAAAATATCCATTTCTATACAGGAGAAGATCACTATCATATTTTAGTATTACATACTCCAGCAGTAGCTCCGGAATTAGTAAATGAATTGCCAATATTACAAGAAGCAGATATCATTTTATCTGGACATATGCATGCGGGTATTATGCCTCCATATCTTCGCCCAATTATGAATCATACCAAAAGCCATTGGGGATTACGTACACCAAATAATCAATTATTATGGAATGCGAAATATTGTTACGGAGAGTTAGATAAAGGTGGTAAGAAATTTTTAATTAATCCAGGTGTAACAAAAATAGCTCCAGAAAAAGGTTTTTTACAAGTATTAAATCATTTCTTACCAAATGAATCATATCAAATTGAATTATTACCAGAAAAACAAAAGGTATTAACAAGATAGACATCATATAATTGATGTCTTTTTTGATAGATAATTTTTCTTTTCAAGTTTGAAAAAATTTGTTATACTGAATAGTAGAAACTAGGCGAAAATATGAAATTTAATTCATTTGTTAGCTATCAGTTACCATCAGGGGGGTATTTAGCTAATTATTTTCATAATTATATTCAATATCATATTCGTAGGCCAATCCGTTTATCGTATAACAGAACATGATAAAGGAGTATGAAAAAAATAATATGTATTTTAATCATACTGTGCTGTGCAATGATAGGAATCGGAGCAGGGTATTGGTATGCAAATCAATTAGATCAAAAAGAAAAAGAGAAAATAGAAGAACAGACGATGAGTCAAGCTCAAAAAATGTTAAGCCAATTATATCAAGACAAAGAAAAAACAACACCACGTTTAGATATTACTGAGAAAGAATTAGATGCATTACAAACATGTATTGAAAAAATGACAAATCGGAAAGAAAAGAAACAATTAGAAAAACAGTTCCAAAAGATCAAATCATTTTATCATTTACAACAAACATTAAATCATTTCTTTGAAGGTGACGTCATCAAAAAAGAAATTGTGAAAACAGATTTACTAGAATATCAAAAAAAGTTAGAAAAAAGATCGCAAGTAGAACAATCATTATTAATAGGCAAATTAAATCAAGGATTAGAACAATTAACACAGACAGAAACAGCTATTTCCAAATTAAGAGGATTATTTCAAGATGAGAAATTATCTCAGGTACGTGAAAGCGTAAATCAAAAAGAATATGAAGATGTATATCAATTCATGAAGAATTTAAAACAGACGTGGGTTTTATCAAATTATGAAGAAAAATTTCAATTAGTAAGTGAATACTTGACAAAAAAAGAAGAAGAAGCAGAAAGAAAAGCTGCGGAAGAAAGAGAAAGACAAAGACAAATTGTCTTAGCGGAACAACGTCGTAAGGAAGAAGAACAAAGAAAAATAGAAGAAGCATATGTGGAAATTACAGGAATTGAATTTATAAATCAAAGAACAAATCAAGTCTTAAATGGTTGTGAAGCAACCTCTTTGTTAATGGCACTTCATTATCGTGGATATGCAACCAATCATAATCTTGTATCGTTTGCAAATGAAATGCCAAAACATGATACAGATCCACACCAAGGTTTTATTCATTCTATTTTTGATTTAGAACCGAAAAATGTTACCCATTGGATTGCCCCTGATGCACTAGCCCGTTTTGGTTCTCAATATGCAACAACTACGAACATTTCAGGAAGCTCACCAGAACAATTAAAAGAATATATTAACCAGAGAAAACCTGTGGTCGTGTATACAACATCTAATTTTAATTATCCTTCAACATGGGATGGAGAAGTTCCTTTAAATTTACACGTAGTATTATTAACTGGATATAATCGTATTACAGGAAGTTATATTATATTAGATCCATGGAGTGGTAGAAAGTTAATTTCAAAACAGAAATTTGAATCAATTTATAATTTAATGAGATATGCAGTAGTCGTTCAATAACGACTACTTTTCTCATGGAAAAATAGGAAATTTGTGGTAAAATGAAAATGGTGATGAATATGGCAAAAATTCATATTATGGATGAAATTCTAGCCAATAAGATTGCAGCTGGAGAAGTTGTAGAACGATGTAGTTCAGTTGTAAAAGAATTGGTAGAGAATAGTATAGATGCTAATTCTACAGAAATTAAGATTGAATTAATTGATGCAGGAACAAGAGAGATTAAAGTAACGGATAATGGTACAGGAATGGACCGAGAAGATGCAGTAAATGCTTTTGGAAGACATGCGACTAGTAAGTTAACAACAGAAGATGATTTATATCGTATTGAAACATTAGGGTTTCGTGGAGAAGCACTTCCTTCGATTGCTTCTGTCAGTGAAGTAACATTAACTACCTCTACCGGAGATGTAGGAACGATTGTAAAAATCAATGGTGGTAAATTAATATCAGTTGATCGTGGAGATGCTAGAAAAGGAACGATTTTTCAAGTTAAAAATTTATTTTACAATACACCAGCCCGTTTAAAACACTTAAAGAGTTTATATTCTGAACTTGGAAGTATTACAGATTATGTTAATAAAATCGCACTTTCTCACCCTGATATTAAATTTCGTTTAATCAATAATGATAATGAAATTTTAAATACAGATGGAACCAATTATTTATTAAAAACGATTAAATCTGTATATGGATTAAATGTCGCTCGTAAGATGATAGAAGTAAGTGCTAGTGATGATGATTACACTGTTTATGGGTTTATTTCGATGCCAGAAGTTCATCGTTCTTCTAGAAATCATATGGTAACCATTGTCAATGGTCGTGTTGTTAGAAACCAAGAATTAAATCGTGTAATTAATGATGCATATCATTCTTTTAAACCTGATACGAGATATCCAATTGTAGTATTAGAAATTCATGTTGATACGAGTTTGGTAGATGTGAATATTCATCCTACTAAGATGGATATTAAATTTAGTAAATTAGAAGAATTAAAAGAATTAATTACAAATATGATTCGTGAAAAATTACATCATAAGAATTTAATTCCTACTGCTGATTTAGATTCAGAACCAAAAGAAGAAGTAAATAGACCTAAATATGTAGAACAGACATTGGTATTAGAAAAAGAAATCGCAGAGCCAACAGAATTAGAACTAGATTATGAAGAAGAGATAATTCCTATCAATACTGATTTTGTAGAAGAAAAAACAGAAGAAACAATTTTAGAAGAATCTCAAAAAGAAAATAATCAAGAAATAGAAATGAAAAAAAGAATGCCAGAAATGTATCCTGTAGGGATTGTTCATGGTACCTATATTATTTGTCAAAATGAAGATGGAATGTTTTTAATTGATCAACATGCAGCCAAAGAAAGAGTAAATTATGAATATTATATGAAAAAAATGGGGAACCCTAATATCGTATCAACCCCATTACTATTTCCAATTACAATTGAGTTATCTAGTTCTGAATTTGTTTATGTAAAAGAAAAGTTAGATATTTTAAGAGATCTGAAATTTGTAGTAGAGGAGTTTGGTTATCAATCTCTATTAATAAAAGAACATCCAGCATGGTTACCACAGGATTATGTAGAAGATAGTATTCGAAAAATTATTGAAATTATTATTCAAGAAGGAAAACACTTTTCGATTGAAAAATTTAATGAGAAAGTAGCAACCATGATGAGTTGTAAACATGCAATTAAAGCAAATCAATATGTCGATATGAAAGAGATTGAACAATTGATTTACGATTTAAGAAAGTGTGATAATCCATTTAATTGTCCACATGGTAGACCTACTACTGTCTTTTTAACGAATTATGATTTAGAGAAATTATTTAAACGTAGTGGTTTTGAAAATTTAAAATAAAAAGGAGGAAATTTATGAACATAGAAACAACAATCGCATTTGCTCATGATAATGAGTATCAATTATCTATTGCAATTGCTACGCCAACTGGAAACCCAAGAGGAATTATTTTATTTGTTCCAGGTATTTATGAGACAAGTGAGATGTATCAATCTGTATATGAATCATTTTTAAATGAACAATATATCTGTGCTAGTTATGATCATCGTGGAACTGGAAAAAGTGTTCATTTTGAAACTGAAATTGGATATTTAGGAAAAGATGGAGCAAATGGATTGGTACAAGATATTTATATGGTAATTCAAACGATTTCTAAGATGTATTCTGGTCTTACTTTATTTCTAGTTACACATGATTATGCAAGTTTCATGGCAATTAATTTCTTAAAAGAATACGATGATCGTATTCGTGCACTTGCTCTTATTAATCCAATCTTTCTATATTCTGGATTAAAGCGTCAAAGACTATTTTATAAATACACTTCTGTTGTAACACCTAGTTATTTTAGAAACCAATTCATGAATCAAATGCTTTATAAAAGAGTAGAAAAGAAAAAAGATGCATCATTACCATTTTTGTACACAACAAAAAGTTTATATCATTTATGTGAAGTAGGATATATGATACAACATCAAGGTACTTATTATTTAAGAAATACAAATTTACCTATATTTATAGGAGTTGGTAAGAAAGATTCTACTTATGAATATGGACAAGATGTTAAAAACTTTCTTTCTAAGACTGGTTATACGAATATTGATTATCGTATTTATCCAGAGGGAACTCATAACTTATTTCAAGATGATGAAAAAAATCAATTGTTACATGATTTATTATTGTTTTTTACTTTAAGTTTATAGACTGATACCATGTATCAGTCTTTATTTGCATTGTTTTAAAAATAAGTATATAATAAGCGATAATTTAAGGAGGGATTGGTTTATGGAATCGAAATTTAAGGAAAAAGTGCAAATAGAATTATCAGAACAACAAGAAGTGTTAGAATTTTATCAAACTTGTTTTCAATTATATTGTAAAGTATCAGATAAGAATCAATTTTATCTGGCATTAGAGGAAATATGCCCACCTAAATATATCGGTTCAGTGATGGATAGTATCGAGCGTACTATACAGTTATATCGTAATGTTCAAGAAGAAAAAGAAAAACAAACCCAAAAATTTGAAAAATTTAAAGAACAGAATCTTTTGATTTATGAAGAAAATAGATTTTTATTCGCACCAGAAGAAAGAAAAATATTAGATATTATTTTTTCTTCTCAAACATATATAGAAGCACAACAAATGTTAAAAACAATCTATTCTAAAAATCAAATGGAAACTTTTATGAAAAATATAAATAAGAAATTGCAAGATGACAATATGCCTACAAAAGCAATGTGTGAACTTTTTCAATCTCGTGTTGATTTGAAATTATTGTATGAACATGATATGAACTATTTTACATTAAAAGAAACAATTTTCATAAAAGCCTTTTTAAATATTCATATGGTTTATCAAGTATTTCCAATTTTGGAAAATAAATTATCTAAACAATCTATTCGTGCTATAGCAGCTTCTTTATTAAAGATAGTAAAAAACCCAAATATTTTAATAGCAGAAAGAAAAGATCATTTATCGACACTAAAAACTAATTATTTATTATTTGAAAAGAATCGCTTACTATTTTCTCCACAAGAACAAATGATTATGGAATATGTATCACAAGTAAATAATTTACATGAATTGTATCTTTGTTGTAAAAATCAATTTACGATTTCAGAATTACAAGATAATATATCTCAGATGACGAATAAAATACTAGTAATGGATCAACAGTTAAAAAAATTATGTTTATATGTAAATACGATAAAAGATATGGAAGAAATATATCAAGCAAATCCAATGCGATTTACTGAAAAAGAACATTCCGTGATAAAAGCTATGTTACATTCAAAAAACGAAGAGGAAGTATATACTAAGATTGCTCATAGTTTAAAGAGAATGTCATTCCAAAGAAGTATTGATCATATATTAACAAAATTAATGGCCTTAAAAGATAAAAATAATAAATTAAAAACAAAAGAACCAAAAAAAGATATCTATTATATTTACCAACCATTTATTCCAGTTGAGTTTCAAACTGCATATGAATGTTTAAAGAAAATACCACTAGATCAACATATACGATACCCAGAATTTAGTAAGAAGTATTTGATTGTATGTGATTATTTAAATAAATGTGAACAGGCAATTGCGAATAAAAAATCATTGCCAAAATTTCCAAGCTCTATAAAAGAAGTACAGGTTGATAAAAAAGAACAAGAATTAATTTCTCTATTTCCTGGAGAAGTGAAAAGTATGTTAGATAATTCTGCAGAACTTTCTTCTGCTGAAAGAACATTACTATGTTTATTTTATGGTATTGGAACCACAAAACATTCATTAGAACAATTACAACAAATGTATTCTATTTCTAATCGCAATATATTAAAAAATAAGATTTATCACTTAATTAAAAAATTACAATATGGAAAAAAAGAAGAGCATCCAGAAATAAATGAAATGAAAAGAAAATTGAAAGAAAAATTTATTTTAGGTAGTTTTCAATTATCAAAAAGAGAAATGAAGTTATTAGATGCTTATTACGGTTTAACTGGAGAGAAACAAACGATTGACGAATTAGCAAGTATTTATCACTGTTCAAAAGATTCTATATTGAAAAAAATTCATTATGCTTCTGAAACTGTTTTAAAAGCAAATTCTTATACGAATCCAGCAATTGTAAAAGCACTTCAAAATATTTCTATTGAACCATCTTCTGATAAACAAATTCAAGATCGAGAAATTAGAGCATTACGTTTACCAGTAAAGCAGAGTATTTATTTAAATATGTGTCCACTTACTTCATCTCAAGCAAAAGTATTAGATTTATTTTATGGACTATCAAATGAACTTACAACTATGAGTACAGAAGAAATCGCTATGAAATATCAAATACCAGTGGATGTGTTACGTTATTATCTATATGAAACAGTACGATATGTATTAAATTATATAACAGAAATAGAATTTCAAGAACAAATGAGACAAAATGGGAAAATGAGTGAAGTTGTCTTAGAAAAGAAATTGACAAGAAACTAGTAAAAGGAATCAATTTGATTTCTTTTCTTTTCATATTTGTTGATAGATAGAAAGAAAATATAGTATAATGTTATAGATGAGGGAGCGTTGTATATGAGATTAAGTAATCAATTTTTTTATACATTAAGAGAAGATGCAAAAGATGAAGAAACAAGAAGTGGTAATTATTTAGTTCGTAGTGGTATGATAAAAAAAGTAGGGACAGGTATTTATCTTTTTATGCCACTTGGTTTACGAGTAATGAAAAAGATAGAAAACATTATTCGTGATGAGATGAACCAAGCAGGTGCATCAGAATTATTGATGCCATCTTTAATTCCAGAAGATTATTATATTCAAAGTGGAAGAAAAGAAGTGTTTGGACATGATATGTTTTCTTTAAAAGATCGCTATGATCGTGGTTATGTATTAGGCCCTACCCATGAAGAATTATTCGTATATGCTGCGAAAGAAATGATTCATTCTTATAAAGATATGCCATTTAACATTTATCAAATTGCCAATAAATATCGTGATGAACCACGTCCAAGATTTGGATTAATACGTACACGTGAATTTACTATGAAAGATGCTTATAGTTTTGATGTGGATGAAGATGCTTGCGATGTTTCTTATCAAAAAATGTTCCGTGCCTATCAGAATATTTTTGATCGTATTGGTTTAAATTATAAAA
Source organism: uncultured Bacilli bacterium (assembly GCA_944332735.1). Classification (GTDB taxonomy): domain Bacteria; phylum Bacillota_I; class Bacilli_A; order RF39; family UBA660; genus UMGS2016. The sequence continues at coordinate 13,425 of CALVKP010000007.1, forward strand.
TAGTAAAAGCGGGTACAGGTGCAATGGGTGGAAACTTATCAGAAGAATTTCAAGCTGTTGTTGAAATTGGCGAAGATACTTTAGTACTTTGTTCAAATTGTGATTATGCATCGAATCTAGAAGTTAGTACTTGTATTGTTGACGAGACAGAAAGTTATGAAGAAGAAAAAGAAAAGAAACTTGTTCATACTCCGAATGCCGGTACAATTGAAGAAATTGCTGACTTTTTAAAGGAAGATAAAAGTCATTTTGTAAAAACATTAATCTATAAAATTGATGGGAAGTTTTATGCATGTTTAATTCCTGGTGATCGTGATTTAAATGAAGAAAAATTAAAAGGATTACTACATGCCAAAGAGGCTGAATTAGCAACCCCAGAAGAAGTAGAAACGATTACGCATGCTAAAGTTGGGTTCGCAGGTCCGGTTGATATTTCTATTCCAATTGTAATGGATCATCATGTACAGATGATGAAGAATTTTATTGTTGGAGCAAACAAAAGTGATTATCACTATAAAAATGTGAATTTAAAGGATTTTAAAGTGAAAAAAATGGGAGATATTATCAATGTTCAAGAAGGAGATTTATGTCCTAAATGTGGTGCAAAATTAACGTTTAAAAAAGGAATTGAATGTGGTAATACATTTAAATTAGGAACAAAATATTCTACTAGTCTCGGTTTAAATTATTTGGATCAACATAATCAACTAAAACCAGTTGTCATGGGATGTTATGGGATTGGTTTAGCGCGTATTATTACCTCTATGGCTGAACAAAGAGCACATGATATGGGAATAGCTTGGCCAGTTTCAATTGCACCATTTGAAATTGCTTTAGTAGTGATTCAACCAAAAGATGAAGTTCAAAAGAAGAT
>CALVKP010000008.1 GCA_944332735.1 uncultured Bacilli bacterium
CAAGAGTTATTACGGTAACAGGTGTGAAAGGTGGAGTCGGTAAAACGACCACTGCTTTAAATTTAGCTGGAATATATGCGAATCAAAAATTGAAAACATTAATCATCGATATGGATTTATATAGTGGTGGGGTTGCTTTATCTTTAAATATAGATACAGATAAAGATTTATTCCGTATATCGGATGATATGAATAATAACCGTTTTGATTATATTGAAAATTATGTAACTCCATATCATGAGTATATCGATTGTATTACTGCTCCAATAGATCCACGTTTATCGAGTCAAATTGGAAGTAATTATGTCGATTTGATTTTAGCGCGTGCTAAGATGAAATATGATGTGATTATTATTGATACAAATCATATTTTAAGTGAAATGAACTTAGTAGTGATGGATGCTTCTGATATGATTTTATATGTGATTAGTAATGATCCAGTTGATATTAAAAATATGAAAACCATGGTATCTATTTTAAAAGATATGGAGAGAAAAAATTATTTGATTGTATTAAATGAAGCTTCTGATGTAGAGAAGAATTGTTTTACTAAATACGATATAAAAAATATATTAAAAAATAGTATTGATTACGTCATACCAAATAGTTTTTATCAAAAAGATATTGATGAATATGTTTTAGATGGAAAAATTATGACGATGACTAAAAAGGTTCAAATGAAAGATAAAAAAGCAATGAAAGTATTTGAAATGATTGCGGATGCATTGTTAGGAAAGAAGGAAAAGAAATGAAAAAGTTTACAGATACCTTTAATGTAACACCACAAAATAAAACAAAAATATATAGTGGAAATGATTATGATGCATTTCAAAATAAAGAATTATTAGAGAAATTACGCAATCAGATTATTCAGAATTTAATTGATCATAAAGTAGAAGCTCATGGAACGATGGATGAGTTTGTAAAGCAAGAAATTGATAAGACAATTAAAGGGTATGATTTGACAAATATTGAAAGAAATCATATCTATAACTTAATTGATAATGAGTTAAATGGGTATGGACCAATTACAGAGTTATTAGAAGATAAAGATATTACTGAGATTATGGTAAATGGGACAAATGAGATTTATATTGAAATTGATGGACATGTGGTACGTGATGATTCTATTAGTTTTATTAATGATGATCATATTGTTCGTACAATTCAACCTATGATTCAACCTTTAGGACGTACGATTGATACTGCAAATCCGATGGTAGATGCGAGATTAAAAGATGGTTCTCGTTTAAATGCGGTGATACCACCTTTATCTTTAAAGGGACCTGTTATGACGATTCGTAAGTTTAAGCCAGATTTGGAAAGTATTGATGATTTTTTAAGAACTGGTACTTTAACTCCATATATGGCTAGATTTTTAGAGGCTTGTGTCAAAGCTAAAATAAATATTATTATTTGTGGAGGAACTGGTAGTGGTAAGACATCTTTATTGAATGTTTTATCTAGTTTTATTAATCCTGCAGAACGTATTATTACAATAGAAGATGCAGCTGAGTTACGTTTACATCAGGAACATGTTATTTCTCTAGAGACAAGACTTGTGAATTATGAGGGAAGTGGAGAAATTACGATTCGTGATTTAGTGATTAATTCTCTTCGTATGAGACCAGATCGTATTATTGTAGGAGAAGTTCGTGGGAAAGAAGCATTTGATATGTTACAAGCGATGAATACAGGACATACAGGTAGTATGACGACAATGCATGCGAATGGTCCAAAAGATGCGATGAATCGTCTAGAAACAATGATTTTAATGGCAGGAATGGAAATTCCAATACGTGCGATTCGTGAATATATTGAGAATGCCATTCATATTGTCATTCAAATTTCTCGTCTTGCGGATGGAAAGAGAAAAGTTGTTGATATATCAGAAGTAGTAGGGTTTAAAGAAGATGAAATTGAATTAAAACAAATTTTTACGTTTCATCAAACAGGTGTATTAGACAATGGAGAAGTGGATGGAGAGTTTAAATTGATGAAATATAAACCAAAGGTTTATGATAAGATTAAAGCAGCAGGAATTGATGATTTAACAGATATTTTTGGGAAATAAAAAGGGGTGATAACAATGAATCAGAATCCTACTTTATCTACATTTAGTATGGAAAAGACACAAAAGCCTGTGAATCAGGATTTATCTATTGTGTTTCACCCAGCAAGTACCGTTGCGAAATATGAATATATTGTAACCAAAGATGGAGTAGCAGGTAGTCCCATCACGATTACTGGTGCGATAGATGCTCCTATTTATTTATTAGAGAGTGGAGAATATCAAATTACAGTAAATACATATGATGCGACCGGTGCTTTAATGGAAGTAAAAAAGAGTGGTACTTATGTTATTGATAAAGAAAAACCTCGTATTAATGTAGGGGAACGTTCTTTAGTTATGGAACAAGGTAGTACTTTAAAACCATTAGAGGGAATTGTTGTTACAGATAATCATGATGGGAATTTAATTGATAAAGTAACAACTAATTATGATAACATTGATTTTGAAACATTAGGAATTAAAACACTGACTTATACAGTAACTGATCAAGCAGGAAATACTGCGACAGAAAGTATTACAATCAATGTAGTAGAATCTACTAGTAATCAATTACAACTGACTCAAGTGACGATTATTGCAGTATTACTGATTGTTATTTTTATGATTATGAAATACCGTCATACGATGGCTTTAGAAAAGAGAATCGGAAAATATGCGTTAGAACCACTGGTAGATAATTCTAAATCGATATTTGATAAACTATTAGATCGTTATTTTGTATTAATTCAAAAACTTTCTAAAATTTTATCAAAGTCCGTATTTGTACAAAGGTTTTCTAAAAGGTATGAGAAATATGCAGGAACAGTGAATCATCGTTATAAGAAAGGAATTCACTTTGTTGCTAGTAAAACTTTGATTGCCCTTATTTTCTTATTGATTGCCGTATTTGCGAAAACATTACAATATCAAGTAATTAGTTTTTATGAAGCATTGATTCCATTATTATGTGGATTTATGATGCCAGATTTATTATTTATCTATCAATATAAAAGATATCGTAATCGGATTGAAAATGACTTATTACAAGCAATTATTATTATGAATAATGCTTTTAAATCAGGACGTAGTATTCAACAAGCAATTCATTTAGTAACGACAGAATTAACAGGACCAATTTGTGAAGAGTTTAAGAAAATGGAATTAGAATTATCATTTGGACTATCTATTGATGTTGTTTTCCGTCGTTTCTCAGATCGTGTTCGCTTAGAAGAAGTAGCTTACTTAACCGCTTCTTTATCTATTTTAAATAAAACGGGAGGAAATATTATTAAAGTATTCTCTTCTATTGAAGAATCATTATTTAATAAAAAGAAATTAAAATTAGAAATGTCATCATTGACTGGTTCTTCTCGTATGATTATGTATGCATTAATTGTAGTACCACTCTTGTTTATTGCCTTTGTATCAATTATTAATCCAACATATTTTGTACCATTATTTACATCAGCCATTGGTATTGTATTAATGATTATTATGATAGTATTATATGTAGCTTATATTTATATTGTTAGAAAAGTTATGAAAGTAAGGATGTGATGAAATGAAAACAGAAGAAAAAAATCCTGGTATGCTTGCGAAAATATACCGCGATAAAGATATTCAAAAAGTACAAGATAAAATGAATATGCTTGGTAGTTTTCAAAAGATGGATACTTATACATTCTTAAATATTCGTTTAATTTCTAGTATTGTTGTCTTTTTACTTTTATTATATTTCTTTCAATATGGGTATTTATTAGCACCTTTCTTAACTATTTTATATTATTATTTATTTACTTATACTTATATCGATGTTCCCTTAAAAAAGCGAGTAAAACAATTAGATCATGATGCTTTATATTTTTTTGAGATTTTAACATTAACATTAGAATCAGGAAGAGATTTGGAACACTCTTTAGAAGTTACTGTCGACAATGTCGATACTGAACTTTCTAGAGAATTTAAACAAGCATTATATGAAATGAAGTTTGGTAAATCACTCATTGAATCATTAGAAGATATGAAAAAGAGAATTCCTAGTGAAACAGTGAATAATATTA
>CALVKP010000009.1 GCA_944332735.1 uncultured Bacilli bacterium
TATATTTCTCATGCTATTTTAACGCTTTAATTTATTTAAAATATTTCGAAAGTTGTTTTCATAGTGGAAGCAACTTTTTTGCGCTTAGCAAATAAAGTAAAAATATGTAGTGTAAAACACCTAGAAAACCTATATAAATCAATGAATAATTGTGATAAGATGAAAGAAAGGTAAGGAGTAGTATATGAGAAAAGTAGAAAGAAAGAGAATGAATTCAGAACATAAGAAATATTTTCTAGTGGGTAGTCTATGTATTGCTATCTTTCTAATGTTAGGAATTGGATATGCAGTATTAAGTCAGCAATTAGACATCAATGGAACAGCCCAGATTATATCTAATTGGAAAATATTGTTTACAAGTGCAGAAGAAAAAGAAATGAACAATGCCACTACAACAAGAAAAGAAATCACAGATCTTACAACATTAACATTAGATGTCAATCTAACACAACCAGGAGCAAGTGCAACATATGATGTTGTTGTAGAAAACCAAGGAGATTTGGATGCTGTATTATCTAGTATAGATGGAGTAAAAGAAAATAACAACCAAGACCCAAAAGCAATTAAAGTGAGTGTTGAAAATATTAAAGTAGGAGATCCACTACTTGCAAGTGAATCTAAAACATTCCAAGTAAAAGTATATTGGGATGAGAATGTAGATTTTAGTGAGACGAATATGCAAAAAGAAATAGAAATTACACTTACATATGAACAAAGTGATGATGGAGTACCATTACCACCAAAACCAGGAGAAGGAGAAAGTATCGGTGGACAGACTGTAGAAGTAGTAACCTCAGGAGATGGACTCTATGAAGACCAATATGAAACAGGAAGATATATCTACAGAGGAAGTGAACCAAATAACTATATACAGTTTAATAATGAATTATGGAGAATTGTAGCAAAAGAAACAGATGGAACTTATAAAATCATCAGAGATGAATTACTACCACAAAATGAAGGATATACAACTATGGCATATGATGCACGTGATCATCGCTCAAATGAGAATAATACATACTGTAAATATCCAAGTAGTAATGGTTGTGGAGTCTATGCATCAGTATCAGGAATATTCCAAACACCAGATGGAAGATATAGTGGAACAGTAACCGAAGATTCAAGTATCAAGGAATATTTAAATAATACATACTATCCAACATTAAATGGAATTGCGAAAACGCAAGTACAGTCTCATACATTTAATATAGGAAGTGTACAGGTATTAGATGAAAGTGGAAATGATAGTATCGAGAAAAATACCGCCGGAGAGAAGATGTACAAATGGACAGGGAATGTAGGACTTATTAATGTCAGTGATGTATTAAAAGCAAGTACGAATACCGCATGTAAATCAGCAACAGATCAATATAATAAGTTAATGCAAGATACACCTGAGATAACATGTGATAGTAATTATTGATTAGATACATTACCAGATCTAACAGCATACTGGACAATCAATGCATTTTCTGCGGAGTCTGATGACTACTCGAACGATGCCTGGAATGCGGCTCGTGGCGCTGGAGTGGCCGGGCTTGGTTACGGCATTGCGTACTCTGGCAGCTCTAATGGAGCGCGTCCAGTTCTCTATTTGAAATCAAATATTGAACTAACAAGTGGAACAGGAACTAAATTAGACCCATTTATAATCGGGTAAAGAATAAACAAAAGATGTTGAGGGAAACAAATCAACATCTTTTTTTGTTAAAATAATATATTTATATGGTATACTTAAGAATGGAGGTGTTGTTTATGAGAGTAGTACGTGTAGAGGAGATTACAAAGTTAGTAGGGATGGATAGTTATATTGCATCGCTTTCTTTAAATCATATGCATTTGAAAAAACAAAAGATAGAACCATTAGAAAATGCAGAATTAAAAATTACATATACCTATGAAAAAGAAACAATTCAAGTTGTGGTTTCTAAAGAAAAATTTATTCGCTTTAAAGCATGTACTTGTCATAAAGAGCACTGTGGTCATATTGCTTTAGCAATTAAAGATGTTTTTATGTATTTTGATGAATTAGAATTTCCGAAAGAAATTGATCACTTTCAAGAAATACTTTTTCAAACGTTTCAACCAAACAAGAAAAAAAGAAATATTTTATTAGATGTTGAATTAAAAGAGATAGATAGTAATCCGATAACTTATGAAGCAAATTTAAAAATCGGATTAGATAAAATGTATTCTTTAAAAAAGGTGTTAATTCCATTTCTTTTGAATTATCACAAACCAAATTATGAGATTTCTTTAGGAAAATATTTTACATATGATACAGAGAAATATCAATTTCATAAACAGGATGAGAAGATATTACACTTTATTAAATTATATATTGAAATGAAAGAACGTGGAGGTATTTATTCTTATTATCAGACATCACCGAATATTATTTTAAAAGATGATACTTTGTTAGAGTTTTTAAAATTATTAAAGGGAAAATCTTTTTCACTAGAGACTATGACCCAGATATTACCAAAAGTAAAAGAATTAGATACAATCCATATTCCTATGGATGTTACAGAACAAAAATTGAGTTTTACAATTCAATTTCCAGATTTAGAAATAGAACCAGTTATTTCTGATTATACTTATATCATTTATGAGAGGCAATTCTTTCATATTTCTTCTAAAGCTGCTTTGTTTTTGAAAACAATGATAGAAAATAAACGTGATAAAATAACGATTACAAAAGAGTATTATAAAAATTTTGCCAATGAACTTTGTATTACATTAAACGAATTAAACCCTAATTTAAAAGAAAAACTTTCTAATCATTTTCTATTTCAATTACCACATAGTAAATTTTACTTTGAAAAGAAAGGTGTAGATATTGTTTCTTTTATTAAACTACAATATGGGAACGAAGAGATTAATGTTTTAAGTCCAAGAAATTATATTGGTGATACTTATGTGATTCGTGATCCAGAAAAGGAACAAGAGTATATAGAAGAATTGGAACGATATGGATTTGAGCCTTCTTATCGCAAGGGAATATTTACAATCAAAGATCCAGAACAAGCATGTGATTTTTTAAAACATGGTTTAAAAGAAATAGTAGAGAAGTATGATACTTATGTTTCAAATAATTTAAAAAAAGTGCAGATATTTAAAAAGACTGCTGTCAAAAATACATTTCAAATTGGTTCTGATGGAATTATGAGTTATCAATTTTCTATTGATGGAGTAGAAAAAGATGAGATAAAAGAATTATTAAAGAATGTGAAGCAAAAAAAGAAATTTTATCGTATGAAGTCTGGAGATTATTTAGCACTTGAAAATAATGAAGGATTAGATACTATTTTAGGAATACAAAAGAAATTGTCAATAGATTCTAATATGATGGATCAAGATCAAATTATAATTCCTAAGTATCAAAGTTTAAAGTTAAGTGATTTAGAAAGTTCAGAATATTATAAAATTGATCAAAATATTTATGATTTAATTCATAATTTTGAAGCATATAAAAATTATCCATTACAATTTACTAAGGAAGAAGAAAATGTATTAAGAGGATATCAAAAAATTGGTGTGCAATGGTTATATATGATTTCTAAATGTGAATTTGGTGGTATTTTAGCAGATGAGATGGGATTAGGAAAGAGTATTCAGACAATTACTTATATTAAACATCGTTTAAAAGAAAAGAAAGATGCGAAAATATTAATTGTTGTACCAACATCTCTTTTGTATAATTGGGAAGATGAGTTTCAGAAATTTGGAAAAGAGATTGATATTGTTATTGTAAATGATACCAAAGTAAAACGATTAGAAAAAATAAAACAAATAGAAAAAGCACAAGTATTGATTACTTCTTATGGATTGTTACGTCAAGATATAGATGAATATACAGAGTATTATTTTGATACGATGTTTTTAGATGAGGCACAGAATATAAAAAATCCTAGGTCAGATACAGCGATTGCTACAAAACAAGTAAAAGCACGTGTTAAATTTGCTTTAACAGGGACACCATTAGAAAATTCTATCTATGAATTATGGAGTATTATGGATTTTATTATGCCTGGGTATTTAGGAAGTTTTACAACATTTAAAGAACAATATGGTACATTAGAAGAAGATAAAGAAAGTTATTTAGAACTAAAAAAACAAATTGACCCATTTATTTTAAGAAGAAAAAAACATGATGTATTAAAGGATTTACCGGAAAAATTAGAAAACAAAGTATATGTTGAATTAAATGAAGCACAAAAAGCATTATATGTATCTGAGTTAAATAAGGCAAAAGAAGAAATAGATAAATTAAAAGAAAAAAATGCGGTTTCAGAAAATCAATTTTATATTTTATCTTTGTTAACGCGATTACGACAAATTTGTATTGATCCAAGTTTGATATATGATGATTATCACGAAGGTAGTAGTAAATTTGATACGTTATTACAAATATTAGATGAAATGATTCAAAATCATCATAAAATATTATTGTTTTCACAATTTCCATCAGTTTTAAAAAATTTAATACCACGATTAGAAGAGCATGGTATTACTTATTCATATTTAGATGGTTCTACAAAATCAGAAGAGAGAATGCAATTGGTGAAAAAGTTTAATTCTGATTATACAAATATTTTTCTGATTTCATTAAAAGCAGGAGGAACAGGTTTAAATTTAACAAGTGCTGATGAAGTGATTCATCTAGATCCATGGTGGAATCCCCAAGTTGAAAATCAAGCAACGGATCGAACACATCGTATTGGCCAAACGAAAACAGTAGAAGTGATTAAATTAATTAGTATTGGTACTATTGAAGAAAAGATTGTAGCACTACAAGAAAAGAAAAAAGAGTTAAGCGATATGATGATTGAAGGAGAACAACGTAGTGAAATGGTATTATCAAAATTATCAAGTGATGAACTATTAAAACTATTTCAATAATTCTTAACATCTTCTTGACAATGATATGTAAAAAAGGAAAGGTTGGAAATTCTGGTTTCCAACTTTTATGTTACAATAATTTTAGGAAATGTAACTATGAAAAAAAGAAAAAGAAAAAGTAAGAAAAAAAATAGAGGATTTATTATTTTTGGGCTAGTACTTGTATTAGGGATTGCAATTGGAGCATATTTTTTAATATCACCGAAAGAGACACCATTAAAGAAAGTTGCAGAAAAGATTACGAAACCTAAAAAAACATTAAAAATATTGGATTTAGATAGTGATGAAAGACCATATGCAGTTATGATTGATAATAATGTTGGATATACTGCTCATGCAGGATTACAAGATGCTTATTTGACTTATGAGATTATTGTTGAGGGTGGTCTAACTAGAATGATGGCTATTTTTAAAGACCAAGATACAGAACTGATTGGACCAGTACGAAGTGCTAGACATTATTTTTTAGATTATGCATTAGAAAATGATGCGGTATATGGTCATTATGGTTGGAGTAATTTTGCTAAGAATGATATTAGTTTATTAGGTGTAAATAATTTGAATGGGATTACCAATGCACAAAGTGCTTATTGGCGTGACCGTAGTGTTGCTGCTCCTCATAATGTATTTACGAGTATTGAAAATTTAAAAGAAGCAGCAGAGAGTAAGGGATATCGTACTACAAGTGATGATTTTAAAAACTTTGAGTATAGTGTAGATCCAATTTCTTTAGAACAAAAAGAAGGGGCTATGATAGCAAATACTATTAGTCTTCGCTATTCTCACTACCATACGACAGGATATACTTATGATGCGAATCGTGGGGTATATTTAAGAAGTATGGATAACCAAGCACATATAGATAAAGTGACACATGAACAATACTATACAAAAAATATAGTGATTCAAAAAATGAGTAATCACAGTATTGATAATCGCGGTAGACAAGATATAGATGATGTATCTAGTGGGGATGGATACTATATTACAAATGGGTATGCAGTACCAATTAAATGGTCAAAGAGTAGTCGTTCAGCGAAAACAAGTTATACATATTTAGATGGTTCTACAGTAAAATTAAACGATGGTAATACTTACGTTCAAATACAACCGATTGGCGAAACTTCAACGATTACTGAATGAAACCACTTCCAAATCATAAAAATTATGATACATTTTCTAAAAATGAACAATTAATGATATATACATATTTGTATCGTAAAGCGAAAAAGGAAGGAAAAGAAGAGGATAGCCAAATTTATCGTGAGTATGCAATTCAAATTTTATTAGAAGAAGAACAAAAGAAAAAAGAAAACTTTGCTTAAAATGACTTGACATTTTTATTTGCAAAGTTTCTTTTTTTGTTGTAAAATAAGGCCTTACTTGGGTGTGGTGTAAAATAATAGGAAAAATAGTAAAATATTATGATTGTATTTTTAAAATTGTGATATAATGTAATAGTAGCACTCATAGAAGGGACTTATGTATGGTGAAATATAAAGCTGATTATGAATACTATCATTTGATAGAAGATATATTAAATCATGACGAGTTTGGAAAAATAGGAGAAATTGCCCAACATGGTGGAATTACTCGATTAGAACATTCTTTAAGAGTATCTTATTATTCTTATAAGGTAGCTCGTCGTTTAGGATTACGTTATAAAGAAACAGCTAGGGCTGGTTTATTACACGATTTTTTTGAAAATACAACGGATACTTCGAAGAAAGGAAAACTATATCAATTTATGAAACATCCAAGAGAGGCTTGTGAAAATGCAAAAACATATTTTGAAATTAGTCCTTTAGAAGAAGACATTATTAAGTGTCATATGTTTCCAAGTAATACACTAGTACCTAAATATTTAGAAAGTTGGATTGTAAACTTTATTGATAAGACTGTCGCAATCTATGAATTTAGTAAATCTTTCCAATATAAATTTAGTTATTTAACCAATTTTTATATTATTTTATTATTTAATTTTCTAAAATAGTTATAATAAGAGTAGTGATACTCTTTTTTTATCTGGCATAATAATATTAGAGTGAGAATAGGTGAGAAAATGAAAAAGTTTATATTGAGTGTATTAATTTTGTTGATTTGTTTTGCAGTTGGCTTTGCGGTATGGAAATTCATCGAAAAAAATGGTGAGAAATATAAAGAGATAACTATGACAGCAACTGTTACATATATAGGGGAAGATTTCTTTATAGTAAAAGATCAAAATCATAAACAATATTATTTTGATATGAAAGATAGTTATGATATTCAAGTAGGAGATCAATTAAATATCAAATATAATACTCATTATCAAACAGAAAAGCAAAAGAAAATATATACTGTTTTGAACTACAAGAAAATGATGCCAGAAGAAGAAAAGAAGGAAGAAAATGAAAGTATTGTTCCAATGTTATGGCAAGATAATGGAATATTTCAATCATATTATGAAGAAGCATATCAGACCATGCAACAAATGACATTAGATGAGAAAATTGCCCAATTGTTACTTGTTCGTTATCCTTCAGAAAATGCAGTATCTATATTAGAACAATACCAATTTGGTGGTTATGTACTATTTGGAAGAGATTTTAAAGATAAGACACAAGACCAGGTGAAAGAGATGATATCACAGTTACAAAGTGTTTCTAAGATTCCTATTTTAACGGCAGTAGATGAAGAGGGTGGTACTGTAGTTAGAATTAGTAGTAATCCTAATTTAGCTTCTCATAAGTTTCAATCTCCACAAGAATTATATCAAGCTGGGGGATTTGCTATGATAGAAAAAGATACATTAGAAAAAAGTCAATTATTAATGAATTATGGTATAAATCTTAATTTAGCGCCTGTTGTCGATGTTTCTACAAATCCAGAAGATTATATGTATGAAAGAACATTAGGAGAGGATGCATCACTTACATCTAGATATGCTGAAACGGTGATTTCTGCTAGTAAAGAAACAAGTGTTTCGTATACATTAAAACATTTCCCTGGATATGGTAATAATGTTGACACACATACTGGAATGGCAATTGATAAAAGAAGTTATGATGAAATAGAAAAAGATGCATTACAACCATTTGAAGCAGGTATTCGGTCTGGTGCAGAAGCTGTTTTAATTAGTCATAATGTAATTGTAAATATGGATGAGTCTAATCCCGCTTCTCTTTCTATTAATGTCCATAATTTATTACGTGATCAATTACAATTTACGGGAATTGTTATGACCGATGATCTTGCTATGAAAGCTGTTTCTGATATTCCAAATGTTGTTATTAAAGCATTATTAGCTGGTAATGATTTAATTATTACAACTGATTATGAAACAAGTATTCAATCGATTAAAAGTGCTTTAGAACAAGATTTAATTGATGAAAGTATCATTGATCATGCAGTATTTCGTGTGATTGCTTGGAAATACTATAAAGGCTTATTATAAAAAAACAAGGTACAACCTTGTTTATTCCTATATGGCGTCCTCGATTGGAATCGAACCAACGACCTATTGCTTAGGAGGCAATTGCTCTATCCTACTGAGCTACGAGGACATTACGTATTTTATTATAACAAATTCACTATGTTATTTTCAATAGTATGGGAATATGGTATAGTATATATATAAGATGTAAGTGAGGCTATGTTGTAAATGAAAAAATTAAGAGAATTATATAAAGAGAGTAGTAGAGTATCATTTGCAGTATATATTATACTAAGATTACTGGTTATTTTATGTATGATTAGAGAATTAATGCATGGAAATATTGAAAATGCATTACTATGTGTTCTATCATTAATTCTATTTTTATTACCAGTATTCATTGAAAAAACATTTAAAATAGATTTACCAACCCCATTAGAAGTGATTATCCTCATCTTTATATTTTCTGCAGAAATACTAGGGGAAATAAATAATTTTTATGGGTTATTTCACAATTTTGATGATATTTTACATACAATCAATGGATTTCTATCTGCTAGTGTAGGCTTTTCTTTAATTTATTTATTAAATGAAAATACAGATAAATTAAAATTGTCTCCTATTTTTGTCTCTTTAGTTGCTTTTTGCTTTTCCATGACAATTGGAGTAGCTTGGGAATTTTTTGAGTATGGTATGGACCGTTACTTTGGTATGGATATGCAAAAAGATGAATATGTTGAAACTATAAAAACTGTAACTTTAGATCCTGAACAAAAAAATCAAGTGGTTGTAATAGATGACATTGATCATACCATTATTTATGATAAAAACAATGAACCAATCGCACAAGTAGATCATTATCTAGATATTGGTTTAAATGATACAATGAATGATCTGATTGTTAATTTTATTGGAGCATTGGTATTTAGTTTTTTTGGATATTTATATATTTTAAATCAAAAACGTTATGCGTTAGCAGGTATTTTTCTGACAAAAAAGAAAGAATAATTGTGATAGGAGTGAATTATGGGAAATAATAGACAATTAAATAAAATTTTATTTTGGTTAGGAATCGCTATGATGATATGTGGGTTTTTAATATTTTTACTTTCTTTACAACCTATATTATCACAAACAAGAGAAACAGAAATCCGTCTTTCTGAATATATGATGCCGGCTTTATCTTTATTCATTACAATTGTTGGATTTATTTGTATCAAAGTTTATCGAAAAAAATACTAAAAGATGAATTTTCTCATCTTTTTTTGTTTAACATTAAAACATATGCTCATAACAAATAAAAAGGGGAAATTTATGAAACAAAAATTAGGTCCAAAATTAGGTACACTATATCAAAGGAACTGGAAATTATTTTTATTTAGTATTTTTATATCATTTTTAGGAATGATATTTTTTCACACGCATATATTGATATTATGTGTCATAGGTATCATGTTATTTAGTAGTGGTCTCTATTATTTATTAGATTTATTATTTCACTATATTATTGTATATCAAAATGGTTTTCGTGTGAAATTATGTGTTTTTATGCCATCTATTATCATTTTATATCATGAGATTGATTTATTGGAACAAGAAAAAAGAAAGTATCATTTTTTAGGACACTTATATTTTCGCACTTATTATCATTTTATTCATACTCCATATGACACATTATTTACAGTATCCGAAAAGGAATATCATAATCTTTCTTTCCTATTAGATAAAATAAATATGGTTACTTTTCAAAAGCAAAAAAGTAGGTTATAATAATAAAAAGTAAGGTGATGTCATATGATGAAAATTTATAAAACGGAGTTAGAAACAGGAATATTATCTTCATTAGATACAATTGAACCAGATTGTTGGATACAATTAGTACAACCAACACTAGAAGAAAGTAAACTTGTATGTGAGAAAACTGGAATTGATCAACGCCTCATTTCCAAGGTATTAGATGAATCCGAATTATCTCGTGTCGAAGTAGAAGGTGAAGCTAAATTAATTGTATTAAATATACCATATTTATTAGACCATGCTCGTAAAAATAAATATCGTACACTACCACTTGGAATTATTCATACAAATCAATATATAGTTACTGTATTATTAAAAGAAAACAAATTATTTGAAGACTTTGAAAATGGGAATATACAAGATATCTTTACACAAAAGAAAACACGATTTACAATTCAGTTGTTATTACGCATTTCACAAGGATATTTAATGGGATTAAATGAAATGAATAAAGATATACAAAGACAAGAACATATATTAGCAAAAGCAACCAAAAACCAAGAATTAATTGAAATGTTAAATATAGAGAAAAGCTTAGTATATTTTATGGGAGGATTAAAATATAATCAAGCAACACTAGAAAAATTAGCAAAAGGCTCTATTATTCCTTTTTATGAAGAAGATATGGATCTTTTAGAAGATGCTATGATAGAAAGTAATCAAGCAATTGAAATGGCAAATATTTATAAAGAGATAATGGCTAGTACGACTGAAACATATGCTAGTATTATTTCTAATAATTTAAATGTTATCATGAAATTTTTAGCTGGAATTACGATTGTTTTTTCTATTCCAACGATGATTGCATCATTTATGGGAATGAATGTTCCACTTGGTGATTTTGCGACTAATCCAGCTTCTTTCTTTATATTAGCTCTTATATCACTTGGATTAGCTTTATTAATCGCATATTGGCTAAAGAAAAAAGATATGTTATAATCATATCTGAAGCCGCCGCTTTAGTTAAGTGGTATAACGGAGCCATGGTAAGGCTCAATGGTAAGTTCGATTCTTACAAGCGGCACCACTTTAGAAATTTGTTCGAAAAGCACGAACTTTTGATATAGGAATCAATCAGAAATGATTGATTTTTTCGTTTAGCTGTCAAAACTTTATTAGCTATATATCCAGAATTTACACATATAGTGATGGAAGAACTAAATAAAGAGCAAAATAAAGTGAAGTATTCATAGTTTATAAAAAGTGATAGATAACATCCTCAACTGAATTATCTTCACACTTTGACAGACTAAAGATAGTTTGGTTTTGTGTATTATTTTGCTATAAAGCTTTATCAATTAAGAAAGCCATGTTATAATAAAAAGTGAAAGGAAGGTATTATGATAGAACGTACTTATGTGATGTTAAAACCAGATGGTGTTAGAAAACAATTATTGGATGAAATTATTCATAGAATTGAAAATATAGGATTATCAGTTAGTAATGTGAAAGAAATGTATTTGGATGAAGAAATTATAAGAGAACACTACGCACATTTAGTTGATAAACCATTTTATCCAACATTAGAATTATTTATGATGTCTGGACCTGTTATGGCTATGATTGTAGAAGGAGAAAATGCTGTTAGTAGAGTGAGAAGTTTAATGGGAGCAACGGATAGTAAAGATGCTTTACCAGGTACAATTCGTGGTGATTATGGAGATAAGACCTGTTGTACTTATAATATTATTCATGGTTCTGATTCTTTAGAAAATGCAGAAATTGAAATCAACCGTTTTTATCCGGAATTAAAAAAAAATAAAGTGTTGAAAAAATAAACGAGAAGCAATGACTCGTTTATTTTCATATTGCAAACATGATAAAAAAATACTAAAAAAATGAAAAATTTTTGCTGCGAAATCAAAAAAATATAGTATAATAAAAGTGAAGTTGAGTGGGAGACATAATATGAAAGCAAGAAAAAAATTACAACTAGAAAAGAATATAGAATTTTAAAGTACGCAATGATGATAGTATCGTTGCGTACTTTTTTGTAGAAGGAGTTATATATGGAAATATTGAAGTTAATTCACAAGACTAGAGAAATTACAAACGAACAATTAAAAGAATTTTATCATTGTAATGATGAACAACTTGTAGAAAAGTTAATTACATTTTTGGAAAACGAAACAAATCCGTTTCCATTTTATGCAACTGAATATAAACCAAAATATTTACACAATACAATACTTCGTATTCAAGATATTTATCACCAATTACAAGAAGAAGGAAAGAAACATCCTCCATATCACCAACGTTTTCAAGAAGTAAAACAAGAAATATACAATATTTCTCGCTATTACGAAAATGGATATGAGGAAGATTATTTGACGGTTCCTGAAAAATTGTATTTAAAGATATTTCTAGATCAGGATTTAGATCATGCTTCATTAGAAATTACTAATCATCCTTTATTATTACTTGGAAATGTAGAAGGTAAACGATTAATTGACTGGATATTGGATCAATATTATGAAAATTTAAATTCTAATTACCAGAGTGAATACGAATATTCATATCAGTTAGTAAAATCATTATTAAAAAGCACTCGTATTTATCCTGATATTCAAGACTATATATATCAAGATTATCAGAAGAGGAAAGCATCTCTTCAATTAACTTCAGAAAATTCTTACCAAAAATATCGTTATCAGACATTAGGAATTATTATGACTGGATTACAATTACATTGCTTTGAAGATAAAGAACATGTGAAATATCATTTTAGAGATGATGTAAAACACTATGAAGATGAATTTATTTTTACGATAGATGATGAAAAGACGTCGCTTCGTGAGGATGCTATTTCACTGAAAGTAATAAATGATAAGTTATATGTAAATTTATATATTGTGGATGCAGTAGATATTTTTGAACAACATAAAAAGTTATCTTTTCAAGCAAAAGGGAATTGGTTTACTGGAAAACAAGATATGTTAAGTAATAAAACCAAACGTGAAATATTTTCTTTAAATGCAGTTCCATCTGAGAAAGCTACGAAAAATGTCATTGTTTATGAATTAGAGTTTGATAAGAACAATTGTCTTACAGACATTTCTATTGGTCGTGGGATTGCTAAAATTTCTAAAAATTATAATTATGATCAAGTAAATCATATTATGGAAATGAAAAAATATAATTATGTAGATACATGGAATCGTTTTTATGAAATTATGAGAAAATACCACATTGATAATACTTCACAAAGAAAATATCATTTAATTAAAGAATTACTTCATTTTATGGAAACAGGGGAACATTATCATGGTAATAAAAATTATAGTAAATCCCATTTAATGATTTCCGAATTGAAGGTATTAGTTAATTTTTATCAAGCAAAATTATGTTATGAGAACGGGATTCCAATGATGTATCGTTTAAATGATTTTGATATTTCTGATGAAGAATTAGAATATATTAAAAGTTGTTGTAATGATATCAAAGAACAAGAATATGTCATTAATATTTTAGATATGCTTCCAATGTTTTCATATTATAGAAGACATAATACAGGACATAAGGGATTAGGATTTCAATATTATGCACATTGTACTACACCAGCTAGAAATTATTTCGCATATATTAATCAGAAAATATTAAACGATATTATTATTGATCAACATTATGAGAATATTGAACAATATAACCAAATATTAGAAGAACAAGAAAAGATGCAAAAGGAAAAAGAGGTACAGAATAAACAAGCAAAAAGAAGTGAACAAAGAAGAAAGATGTATCAAATTCATGGAATATCATATTTAAATGAGATTCATCAAATTGAGAAAATACTGAGTCATGGGGAATTAACTTTTTATGATATAAATGGTTTGATGACGATTTCTGAAGATGATTTAAGAATGATATTGGAATTTATGGTCGATAATTTTCATATCGAGGAACATCACGGTTATTATAAATTATTGATTGGAAACGATATGAAAGTTGGTATTTATAAAGAAGGAAAAGGCCCATATGGATTGGTAGAACTAGAAAGTGGAGGGCATGTACTTGTTCCTAGTCGTTTTGTAAAAGGAGCTAGAAATAAAGATCGTGTACTTGTGAAAATCCACCATGATTCAAAAGAAATGTTAGGTGAAATTATGAAACATAAATGTGTATTAGAAGATGCATTTGCTACAGTGATTGAAGAAAATGGAAAATATTATGCAGTAGTAGATGGTGATTATATAGATGAACCTATTTTATTGATAGATACAATGGGAGCGAAAGCGGATGACCGTGTTATGATACGTTTTGATAAGAATGCTTCTTGTTTATCTGCTAAAGTAGTGAAAATATATGGAAATATGTATAATCCAAGAGTATTGGTTGATCAAGTATTAGATGAACATAATATTCCAAACCGTTTTCCTAGCCAAGTATTACATGAGGCAGAACGTGTTCCATCACAGGTATTTCAACAAGAGGTAAATAGACGTCTTGATTTACGTGATAGAGAGATTTTTACCATTGATGGCGATGATGCGAAAGATTTTGATGATGCGGTTTCGATTAATGTGTTAGAAAATGGAAATTATGAATTAGGGGTACATATTGCCGATGTATCTTATTATGTAGAAGAAGATAGTGCATTAGATAAAGAGGCAGATAAAAGAGGGACCAGTGTATATGTTGCTGACAGGGTGGTTCCAATGTTACCAGAGAGATTGTCGAATGGAATTTGTTCTTTAAATCCATATGAAGATCGTTTAACATTATCTTGTATTATGGAAATTGATCCAGAAGGAAATATCGTAGACTATGATTTTTATGAAACGGTGATTTGTTCTAAGAAAAGAATGACATATAAGAAAGTAAATGAAGTATTAGATGGTAATTATGTTCAAGGATATCAACCATTTCAAAATAGTTTATTAAAGATGCTTGAACTATCTCATTTACTTCGTAAAAAAAGACATGATCGTGGTGCGATTTCATTTGAAATACCAAAACCAAAGTATATTTTAGATGAAGAAGGAAGAGCTACTGAAGTAGAAGTGATAAAAAGAGGAGAAGGAGAAAGAATCATTGAAGATTTCATGATTGCTGCAAATGAATGTGCTGCTACTATGATGGAAAAATTAGATCATCCATTCCAATATAGAGTTCACCCAAAACCAGATCCATATAATATTAAAAATGCATTAGAAATGTTAAATAAAATGGGTTATCATTATCAATTAGATTTAGAAAATGGAGTAGAACCTGGACAAATTGAATCCTTGTTAAAACAATTTGAAGGGGATGATAACTATCCTACAATTGCTTATCTATTTTTAAGATCAATGAATAAGGCCTTCTATTCTGTTGAAAATTTCCACCATTTTGGTTTAGCAAGTTCTAATTATTCTCATTTTACATCACCAATTCGTCGATACCCAGATTTACTGGCTCATCGTGCGATTAAATTAGAGAAAAATAATCAATATAATGAAAAGAAAGCATATCAATTTGGTTGTAAATTAAATAATAAATTAGTACATAGTTCATTACAAGAAGTAAACGCTCAAGAATGTGAAAGAGAAGTAGATCGTATTAAAGGAATTGAGTATTTAGAAGCTTATATTGGAGAAGACTTTGATGCTCGTATTATTATGGCAGATCCTTTTGGAATTCGTATTCAATTAGATAATTGTATTACTGGACTAATTCCTCGAGATATGTTAAGAGATTATGAATATGTACCAGATGCTTTAGCATATTACCATAAAACAAAATGTGATTCTTTGCGCATTGGACAAAGAATAAAATGCCATCTTGACGATGTATCATATCAAAATTTAGAAGTACAATTTTCACTCGCACAACCACAAAAAGTAAAAACATTAAAAGGTTCTTAATGAATCTTTTTTTGTCAAGAAATGTCAAATATAAAACTTCTAATTTTTTCTAATAGAAAAATAAGAAAAAAGTAGTATAATGATATATGTAAGGCTAGGTGATGTTATGAAATTAGGTGTTAAAACATTTGTTTTCATTTTAATAGCAGCTATTATTTTTTCAATTATAATACAACCTTTCCAAGTAGAAGCAGAAACACTTGGAGATTTAAAAGCAAAATTAGCACAAGCGGAAGAAGAGTATAAAAATGCAAGTGCAGAGGCAGAAAAGACACAAGATCAAATTGATACAAATAATCAAACAGTAGAAAGTTTGAAAAAAGAAGTATCTCAATTACAAGAAGATGTGAAAAAATTACAAGGGGAAATTGATGAATTAAATAAAAAAAGTGCAAAGTTAGATGATGAAGTAAAAAAAGTGGTTAATTTTGTACAGATTTCTAGTGGTGAGAATGCTTATTTAGAGTATGCTTTTGGTGCTCAAGATTTTACAGATTTTATCTATCGTATGGCAGTTTCAGAACAAGTTTCTGCTTATAATGAAAATTTAATTGATGAATATGATAAAACCGTAGAAACGTCAAAAAAGAAACAGAAAGAAATGGATTCTAAGCAAACAAGTTTAAAGGAAAAACAAGCAGCTTTAGAAGAAGAAACGAAAAAATTAGGTGAGCATTTAACAGAAGTTACAGATATTAAAATGTCTGCTCAAGATGAGATTGAAATGCAAAAAGAGGCAATTAAAGTATTAGAAAATATGGGATGTTCTGATAATGAAGATACAAAAACATGTGGACGTGTTCCAAGTGTAAGTGGTGGAAGTAGTAGCCCTGGAACGGGTTCTGTTGGAATCGGAACACTACCAGCTGGAACAAGTTTCTTAAGACCGATTATTGAAGGTTATGTAACAAGTGAATATGGATATCGTTTAAATCCAGCAACTGGAAATTATGAATTACATGAAGCATTAGATGTATCACAGAAGGGAACCGTTCCTATTTATCCAGCAGCCGATGGGGTTGTAATTGGAACACGTTATCGTTCTAACTGTGGGGGAAATATGATCTTTATTATTCATACAGTAAATGGTAAAAAATATACAACAGAATATGCACATTTAAGAAGAATTGATGTAAGTGTTGGTCAAGTGGTTACTCAAAATACCCAAATAGGTATTATGGGTGGAGATAGAAATTCAGAATGGTGGGATTCTTGTTCTACTGCACAGCATCTTCACTTTGGAATTGCAAATGGCCATTATTTAAAAGATTATATGAGTTGGAATACATTTATTGCAAATACATATGATCCAAGAGAAACAGTCAACTTCCCATGGAGTGGTGGAGCTACTGATTACTTTAAAGATAGAACAACTATGTATTAATGAATTTCATATTGAAAAGAGTTTTTAAACTCTTTTTGTTTTGAAAAAAAGATATTGCCTTTTTTAAATGAAATTGGTATGATGTTTGAGGAAAGTAGGAATTATATGAAAAAAATTACCATAATATTAATATGTTTGTTATGTTTTGTAACAGGTTGTAAAGATAAAAATGTGATTGAGAAAACAGATGCTGGATATACGCATATTTCCATGGATGTAGCGATGGAATATATGAAAGAAAAAGATACCGTTATAGTAGATGTTAGAACAGAAGAAGAGTATGAAAAAGGTCATATTAAAGGGGCAATTAATATTCCATTACATGCCATAGATGGTACAGTGGTAGGGAAGTTAAAAGATTATCATGAAAAAATACTTGTCTATTGTGAAAGTGGAAATCGTAGTGTTCAAGCGAGTGCTAAATTAGCAGCACTTGGTTATAAACAAGTATATGAAATTGGAGGAATACAAGATTATAGTGGAGAATTGAGTTAGTATGACACAAGAAAAGTATAAAACGATTTCAGAGATAGAAATAGAAGATACAATAGAATATGTAAAAATACGAGAACATGATCAATTTGATTTTTCTAATGTTTTAGAATGTAATCATTGTTATTTTGAAAAAGTATGTTTTACTGATTTAAATTTTCAAAATATATCTTGTTATGATGTGATATTTAAAAACTGTGATTTTTCCAATGTAATATGGAATTCAAATTCTGAATTTGCTAGTCCATATCTGCATAAAGTTACATTTGATAATTGTAAAATGGTAGGAACTGATTTTGGAATGACAACGATAAAGAAAGTTAAATTCCAAAATTGTGTGGGGCGTTATGTGAATTTTTCTTTTGCAACGATGAATGAAGTAAAAATAATATCTTGTTCCTTTCAAAATATGATATTACAGGATACAAATTGTAAAAAACTTTTATTACAAGATAATGAGTTATTAGATTTAGAATTATTACATACATCACTGAAAGATGTTGATATTACAAGTAATCATATAGAAGGGTTAAAGACTGATTTAGAAAGTATTCGGGGAATGATTGTAAATTCTTCTCAAGCATTACAATTATCTGGATTGTTAGGAATTATAGTAAAAGAGCTATAATTCTTTTTTATACCTTTTCTTTTTTGAAAAAAAGGGTATAATAATGATGAGTTAGGATGTAGGTGATAGGGTGAGAAAGAGGAGTAAGTTGTGGTATCAAAGACAACAAAAATATATAAAACTTGCCATGATTGGTGTTTTCATTGTCTTTGTTCTTATGTTTGTTACAGCAATTTTTGGAAATAAAGGAAAATTGTTAAAAGATAAAAATGGTCAATATTATCGTGAAATCAAACAAGATAATAGAATGATTCACATTCCAGTGTTTCAAGATAAGAAACTAAATGAGGAAGCTAAAAAATATCAAAAGAAAATTTTAGAAAATGATAAAATTGAGAACTTAGAATATGAAATAAAAGTTACAGGTGATTTAACACAAGTTATTTGGACTAAAAAAGAAGATAAGAAAGAAGAGAAAGAAACGTGGATTTATCACCAAAATGATCATCAAAGAGTTACCCTAAAACAAGTGTTTCATCATTGGAATCGTGAGATGGAAGAAAAGATAATTACTTTTTTAAATTTGGAATGGAATCGCATGATACGTACTTTAACTCCACCAATTCCTAGTGATAATCAAATTCAAGAAGAAGTAAAAAAAGCGATTGCTTCTGAAAATTGGTATTTGCAAAATCAAAATGATGATTACTGTTTGTATTTTGAAATAGAAAAAGAAAATAAAAATTATGAGATAGGTATTCCTTTTTATATGATAAAAGATCAAGTTAATTGGGAAAAATTAGGAATTGAAAAGAAAGTAGATCAGTGGTTTCAAGATTATATAAAAGATCGTAAAGTGGTTGCGTTTACTTTTGATGATGGACCAAATCCGAATACTACTCCTACATTGCTTACGGAATTAAATAAAAGAGGGATGAATGCTAGCTTTTTTATGTTAGGAAGAAATGCTGAAAAATATCCTGAGGTAGTAAAAATGGTCGATCAAAATGGTTTTGAAATTGGAAGCCATACTTATCAACATCGTAATTTAAAAAGAATTTCTAATGAAGAACAAAGTTATGAAATTAATCAAACAAAGAATATTATTCATCGAATTATTGGTAAGAATCCAACAAGTATCCGTCCCCCTTATGGGAATTATAATGATGTAACACTTTCTTATATTGATACACCTATTATTCTTTGGAATGTTGATACATTAGATTGGAAATATCGTGATGCGAATGCAACCTATCAAAATTCGATTGATCAGATAGAAGATGGTTCTATTGTGTTGTTTCATGACATTTATTATGCAAGTATTGATGCTGCCATTCGTATGGCAGATGAATTATATATGAGAGGGTATCTGTTATTAAGCGTAAAAGAATTAGCACGTGCAAAACAAGTAACACTTACTCCTAAAACTCGTTATTATCGTATTTCGTGATATCTGGTTTCCATGTTTCATATAATTTGATATAATATAGTAGGATGTGATGGTATGAAAGTCATAGTAAGTGCTGGAGGGACAGGAGGACATATTTATCCTGCTTTAGCAATTATCAATAAATTAAAAGAAGTAGATCCTAAATTAGAGGTATTATATATTGGAACACATAATCGCATGGAAAAAGATATTGTTCCAGAAAAGGGAATTCCTTTTGAAACATTAGAAATTTATGGATTATATCGCAAAAAAGTATATAAAAATATCAAGACATTTACTTGTTTTTATAAAAGCTATCGTAAATGTCTTCGTATCATGAAAAAATTTCAACCAGATTTAGTGATTGGAGTAGGTGGATATGTGACAGCTCCAGTAATTTTAGCTGCCCATAAATTAAAAATTAAAACAGCAATCCATGAACAAAATAGTGTTCCTGGTGCGAGTAATCGTTTTTTAAGTAAATATGTAGATAAAATTATGGTGTCTTTTCCTGCAAGCAAAAAAGAATTCCCAGAGGGAAAAACAGTTTATACAGGAAATCCATGCAGTGAAGATGCTTTGAAAGCAACACCAATTCAAAAATCAGAATATGGGCTAAATGATAAAAAGAAACTTGTTACGATTGTAATGGGGTCTTTGGGAGCAAGTCATGTAAATCAATTTTTAGTTGATAGTATGTCTTATTTTGAAAATAAAGACTATGAAGTTGCTTTTGTGACAGGAAAACAAGATTATGAAGAAGTGATTACTCATACTTTTCCAAATAATATTCACGTTTATCCATATGTTCCTCTTACATCATTTATGAAAAAAACAGATCTTTTAGTATCACGAGCAGGAGCATCTACTTTAAGTGAAATTATGGCTTTACATGTACCTTGTATTTTAATTCCTAGCCCTTATGTTCCAAATAATCACCAATGGAAAAATGCAATGGGATTGGTACAAGAAAAAGCCGCTATTTTATTAGAAGAAAAAGATTTAAAAGGGGATATTTTAGTAAAAACAATCGATCAATTGTTAGATCATCCAATTCAATTAGAGATGATGGAAAAACAGTTAAAAAAACTTGCGGTTTCTGATAGTGCAACTAGAATTGTAAAAGAATTATACAAATTAGTAGATGGAGATTCATATGGAAACGATAAAGATGTTAGATAAATTAAATGTTGGAAGGGTTATCTATAATGTTCCTTTAAATGAATATACAACATATCGAGTTGGTGGAATTGGGATGGCTTTGGTCATTGTAGATGATCAGGATTGTTTAATAAAATTAGTTCGTTATTTAGAAGGACAAAAGATTCAATGGAAAATATTAGGCAATGGTTCTAATTTGATTTTTCAAGATGGTTTTTATGATGGAGTATTAATTCGTTTAAATCATTTAAATCAAATAAAGATAGATGGAACTGAAATTTTTGTAGAAGCAGGTTATCCACTTCCTAAATTAGCGCTGAAAGCAGCCAAAGCATCTCTGACGGGGTTAGAATTTGCAACTGGGATTCCTGGTACGGTTGGAGGAGCACTTTTTATGAATGCTGGTGCTTATAAAAGTGATATGGGGTATATTGTAAAAGAAGTTACATTCTTAGATGAAAATTTAGAACTGAGAACTTTTACGAATCAAGAATGTGATTTTCACTATCGTACTTCTTATTTTAAAAAGAACCCTAAATGTATTTGCTTAAGTGCTAAGATTAACTTAAGACACGGTATGAAAGAAGCAATTTTAGCTGTAATGGAAGATCGCCGTAAAAGAAGAGTAGAGTCTCAACCATTGGAGTATCCAAGTGCAGGTAGTGTTTTTCGTAATCCAGAAGGAGATTATGCTGGTCGCTTGATTGAAAGTTTAGGGTATAAAGGAAAAATGTATGGTGGTGCTATGGTATCAGAAAAACACGCCAATTTTATTATTAATAAAAATCATGCCACTGCAAATGATATTATTGGTTTAATTTACGATATTCAAAAACGAGTAAAAAAAGAATATGGAATTGATTTAAAATTAGAACAAGAAATTGTTAAAACAAAAAGTTCCAATAACTAGCACGGAACTTTTTTTGTGAACAGAAGTGTAAAGAAAGTAGAATATTCCTATCGATATTGATTGACTTATCGTTTACGAAAGATATAGACTCGTGATATAATAAAAAAAGAATAGGAGCGTTTGTTATGGCAAATAAGAAAAAGAAACATAAAAAAAAGCAAACACCTGCCAAGAAAAAAAGAAAGATTTTATATGGTCGTATTTTTCTGGCGTTTGTCATTTTATTTGTTATAATTTATATCTTGATTATGTTAATTCCACAAGAGATTAAGACAGTACATATATCAGGGAATGAATTTCTAACAGATCAAGAAATCTTAGAACTTGCTTCGTTAGAAGATTATCCTTCAACATTTACGCATTATAGTTATAAAATAAAGAAAGATTTAGAAAGTTCTGATTTAATTACAAACGCAACTGTAAAAAAACATTGGTTTTATGAAGTATCGATTCAGGTAGAAGAAACACGTCCATTGTTTTATGATACGACCAAGAAAAAGACTGTATTAGAAAGTGGTAAAACATCGAATCGTTCTTTTGATGTTCCCATTCTTATTAACTATACACCTGATAAAATATATGAGAAATTAATAACGAAAATGAATGATTTAGATACTGATATTATCCGTAGAATTTCAGAAATACAATATGATCCTAATGATGTTGATCCAAATCGTTTCTTGTTTACAATGGATGATGGAAATTATGTTTATTTAACTGCAAATCAATTAAATAACTTAAATAGTTATGTGACGATAATCTCCAAGTTTGAAGGAAAGAAAGGAATTTTGTTCCTTGATAGTGGAGAATATTTCCAAGTAATGGAAGGATAAAACAAAAAAAAGAATCGTTTTAAGGGGAAAAAGTGATTTTTTTCTCCCTTTTTTCTTGATTTTCTTTTCTTTTTTCAAAAACTATAGTATAATGAATACTAGATTATAAGAGAAGATTTTATGAAACACATTTATACAAGCATTAATTTAGGTACAGATTCAATCAAAGTTGTTGTTTGTGATCTTTACAAGAACAAGTTGAACTTACTTGCTGCATCTTCCGAAAAATCAGAGGGAATAAAAAAAGGGTTAATTACAGA
>CALVKP010000010.1 GCA_944332735.1 uncultured Bacilli bacterium
CAACACTCATGATATAATCTGTATCAATCTTTAAATCTTTAATTTCTTCTACAGATTTTACGCCTAATAAATTTAACAATAATACTTTTTTATCTTTTGGCCATTTATTAATATCATCCAATTCTAAATAGTTATACACCATTTGTCTAGATACACCTAAAAACTTTGCTAACTTAACTTTAGAAATTCCTAATTCATGTAATATATCATTTAACATTTGCATACTCCCTGCGACCTCCTATTATCATTTTATCACTTCGTAGTCAAATGTCAAGTGTAAAGTAAAAGTACAACATGTGTTAAATAAACACATTATAGATACCATAACTTTTTACCATTCTTCTGAACTTCTTTAATGATACCTCCACCTAGACATTGTTCACCTAAATAAAGAACGCATGCTTGTCCAGGTGTAACAGATTTTACTCCTTGTGGATAGTTAACCTTGATTGTACCGTCTTCTAAATAATCTAAAGTTACATCATTATCTGGTTGACGATAACGAAATTTTGCAGTACATTTCGTTGGTCGTTTTTCCGTATTAAAATTTACTTGATCGATAATACATGCATCACTGATTAAATATTCATTATCTCCATAAGATATATATAAAATATTTTTATTTAAATCTTTGCCTACGACAAACATTCTTTCTTTAGATCCACCAATATTTAAACCACGACGTTGTCCTATCGTATAATACATTAATCCAATGTGCTCCCCTACTTTTTTACCAGTTTTAATATCTAATATATCTCCAGGTTGATTTGGTAAGTAATTTTCTAAAAATTTTGTAAAATTTCTTTCTCCAATAAAACAAATTCCTGTTGAATCTTTCTTTTTAGCAGTAATGAGATCATATTCTTCTGCAATTTTACGTACTTCTTTTTTATTTAAATCTCCAATTGGAAATAAAACGTCTTTTAATTGCTCTTTTGATAATTGACTTAAGAAATAAGTTTGATCTTTATTATTATCTACACCACGATATAATTCACCATTTATCATTCTAGCATAATGTCCTGTAGCAATATAATCAGCACCTAATTTCTTTGCTTCTTTTAAAAACATATCAAATTTAATATATTTATTGCACATAATATCAGGATTTGGTGTTCTTCCATGTTTTAATTCCTCTAAAAAATAGGTAAACACATAATCCCAATATTCTTTTACAAAATCGACACGGTGAAGAGGAATCCCTATTTTTTCACATACTTTTAAAGCATCGTTATAATCTTGTTCTTGAGGGCAAATTGGTTCGTTAAGATTTGGATTTCCTAAAAAATCATTATTTATAGAACTATCCCAATTTCTCATAAAAAGACCAATTACATCATAACCTTGTTTCTTTAATATAATGGCAGCTACACTACTATCTACACCACCACTCATACCTATTACAACACGTTTCATATATCTCCCTCATTTCCGTGTTTATTATACTATAAAAGACGTTATAATACAATTCTTAAGAAAGAACCATACGAAATAAAAATGGCATAAGATATATTTCTAATAAAGATGTAATAATTAATATAAATATCGTTATAACCAAAATAAAAATATAACGATTTAATACTTTAGAAAAGTCTACCGTTTTTTTCTTTAGGATTGCCTGCAGTAAAGTAATAGATAAACTCATTGAAAACATAATAAAAAAGATAAATACAAGTAAATTCATCACTTGATGAGGAAATATATATATAAAACTATATAATAAACCTTTTAAGTGATATATTTTAATCATAGAAGCAATCGTAAATCCAAGAGTAAACGCTTTCATGAAAAATAATACAATCATTAATGGTGCTCCAATGACAGAAATTCCTAATAAGAAAATAGCACCTGTAAATATAATATTTGCTCCAAAGGATTGAAAAAAAGCCTGAAATGAATTTAATTTATTTTGTCTAGTCATAGTAAAGAAAGTATCTAATGATGATTGAATTGTGTCTATATCTTTTGTATCTAATTTGGCTGCGAAAAATGATCCAAATAAAACAGCCATAAATAATAATGTAAATAAGAAAACGATCATTCGTTTATTAGTATGAATTTTTTTAAATGTCTTGTCCCATATTCTTTTCATAAGCCACCTCTAATTAAAAATATGAAACAATTATTTTTTTATTCCATTTTTTTGAAATCAATAGTATAATGTTACTTGAGGTGGAACATGAAAACAAATACAAAAAAGAAGAAGCATCGTATCAATGGTAACCAAATTATAGCAATTATATTATTAATTGGTATGATTGTAATGTTTATTACTTCTTGTTTAGTATATTTTTAATAAAAACAGGCCTCTATGATAAGGAGACCTGTTTTTATTTGATTGTTTTTGTTTTATTTTGTATAGATTGTTTACAATGATAAAGTATTTTTTGATAAGTCATATTTTGATCATATATTTCTTCATCAAATGTTTGAATAGATACTTTACCATTTAATACACATGTAACAGCATGATCAATAAAAGTGCCATCTAAATTAATTCGACCAGAAATATAGTTTTCATGATTTTTATCTAAATAAGTAATAAATTGTGCACTAGAATATTCTAAATTAAAAGTATCATAAATTTCAAAATTTTGGATGATACTAAAAGTAGGTGTTAATATCTTTCCTGTTTTGGTATGGTATAAAAATTCTCCATTTTCAGTATGTATGACAACAATATCAGACACCTTGGAAATCCTACGATATCCTTTATCATTAACAGAAGATAAATTACCAATGATTTCCGCACTTTTTATATCATATAAATAAGTTTTATCGGCATTAGAAATTGCATATAAATACCCTATTACATGAGAAAAATGACAATCTTTTAATGTGTCTAATTGATGGTTATCACGTCCGATGATTTCATTTCGTTTTGGATTATAAAAATAACAACTACCATCTAATAAATATAAACGTGCAATATCATTTTGAATTGGTTTTAACTGGCGAAATAATTTTGTACGATATGGAATTTGCTTGTCAGGAAAAGAAAGAGCATCTGGTGTCTGATAATAATCTTTCACATCTTCATTTTTAAAACGTTTCCCTGCCCTACCTAATATAGTGTGATAATTCGCATCATATAAGTAAATATAGCCATCAAAACATAAAATTGTATAGTAATTCTCCATTAATTTTTCTATTTGAAAACATTGTTTACAACAATATATTTGATGATTTTTCTCGATAAAAAGAGGATCAGAAAATTCAACATATGGTATATTTAAACGATCATTGTCTTTTGTAAGTACCAATTGATTTTTTAAATGAGCTGTTATGTTTTTAGATAATTTTATTATTTGTTCTTTCATAATAAGTCACACTTTCTTTCATATGTCAAATATTATACATGTTTTCATGTTGCTTTTCAAGAAAACAATTGACGTAGAAACAACAATTTTATATAATGAAAAAAGCGGAGTTGATTATATGGAATATCCTAAAAAGAAAAAAAGTATTACAGAAAAGATTGTTCGCCTATTTTCACATAAATTACATATTCTTGAAAAAAGACAAGGATATATATTTATGCTATTGTTTGTTCTCCTTTTAATGCAAATTGGACAGTTTTTTTATTTTCAGTACACTTTGAATCGTCCAATCAGTAAACCGAAAGAAAAAATTGTTTATCGCAATAATAAAGTATTATTTTTAGGAGATTCTATTACTGAACAATATGATTTAGACACTTATTTTCATAATGATAATTATATTAATGGTGGTATGGGTGGTAATACTACAGGTGATATATTAAATCAAATGAAAGAAAGAGTTTATGATTATAACCCTACAAAAATATTTTTAATGATAGGTACGAATGATGGTATGACGAAAGATTTAGATGATAATCAAGCAATAAAAAATATTGAAAAAATCATAAATGATATTCAGGTTATGTTACCTAATACAAAATTATATATAGAAAGTATTTTACCAGTAAATAATTCAGATGATGAGAAAATAAATCATGATATGGTAAAAGATAGAAGTAATCATAATATTAAAAAAATGAATCAACAGATTCAAGAGTTATGTGAAGAATATCAAGTAACTTACATTAATTTATATGATAAATTAATTGATAAAGAAGGAAATTTAAAACTTGAGTATACAAAAGAGGGATTACATATGTCTGATGAAGGATATCAAGTAATTACAAAAGAGTTAAAGAAGTATTTATAACTTCTTTTTATATTGTTCTAATACTTGATGTTTCTTTTTTAATAATTTAGATGTTTTTACTCCTACGTAACGAATATGCCATATTTCATAGGGAGTATGCGTGATATGTTCCTTACCTTTGGGATATCTTAAAATAAACCCATAATAGCCTAAAAGTGGATATATTTCTTGAAATTTAGAAACTGCTGACTCTAATTCATAATTATTCGTAAGATAATGGCCATTTTCATAAATAGTAAGATCTAAAGCAAGTCCAGTATGATGTTCACTTTCTCCTGGGTTTGATACATATTGCATTGTATAAACCTCTCCATATTGTTGATTCATTTCTTTTATTATCTTTTCTTGTTCTTCTATACTACGGTACGCACTATCTAAAGCAATGATAATTCCTGTTTTTTTCCATACCCTACTTTTTAATTTTAAATATTGTTTTATGACTTTTTTATCTAAATAAAATAATTGTTCTCTTTCAATGATAGGATACAAAACATTTTCTTGTATATCTTCTTTAGAAATAGGATTATCTTTATTTACAAGTATTTGATAATTCATAAGCCACCTCTTTCTTATTATACGATAAAAGTAAGATAATCGTATCTTACTTTTCAGATTCTTCTAACATATTAGTAATAAATATCCCATATCCACGTTTGGGATTGTCAACAACGACATGAGTTACAGCAGCTATCATTTTATTATTTTGAATAATTGGAGAACCACTCATTCCAGCAACGACACCTCCACTTTTTTCTAAAAGTTTAGGATCTGTAATTTCAAATAATATATTTTTATTTTTTTCTGTATTATCTCCAATTTTTAGAATTTTAATTTCCCAGCTTTCTACTTGTTCTCCTTCTAATACGGTAAGCATTTGAGCATTTCCTATTTCAATTTCATCTGGAGTAGCTACCTGATATAATTTTCTATCAGAAATGGTATCTGTATAATTTCCAAAAATACCTTCTTCTGTATTTGCAAATACAACTCCATTTACTTGATCTGAATAAAATTTCGCATTTTTTTCTCCTGGTGACCCATTCTCACTACGGACGATATCTGTAACACTAGAATCAAATATTTTACCATCTTTAATTTCTAATAATTTCCCAGTTGTTTTTTCAGTAATTTCATGACCTAATGCTCCAAATTTCTTCGTGTTTGGATCAATAAAACTTAGTGTTCCTATACCTGTAATACTATCTTTTACATATAATCCTGTTTTATAAACTGAATCTTCTTTTTGAATTTTTAAATCTGTTTTTAATTTTTCTAAACCACGTATATAAGTAATTGTGATATGATCATTATCTTCATTGGCATGAATGATATCAACCATATCGGTGATACTTGTTACTGTTTGATTGTTAATGGCTGTAATCATATCTCCACTTTTTAAGCCTGCCTCTTTTGCTGGATATCCGTCTTTTACTTTATATGTTCCGATAATCATAACACCTTTAGAACGAAGTTCAATTCCTATATTGTCACCACCAGCATAGACATAATCTGAATAAGCAAATGTATTTGTTGGCATAATAATAAATGATAGAAGAAAAATGAATAAAATTTTTTTTATGTTTTTAAATTTCATAATTCATCTCCTTACATACATTTGGTAGATTACATTATTATTATTGACCAATAAAAGATAGATTATAGTAACAAAAAAATGCCAATTTTTTGGCATTTAATCAAGTGAATTATCTTCTCTTTCGATAGAAAAATCTTGTTCTGTTCCATCTTCTAAGACAATTTTAGAAACTTGTTCTTCTATTTCTTTTAATTGTTTA
The DNA here is from genome assembly GCA_944332735.1 of uncultured Bacilli bacterium. Taxonomy (GTDB): domain Bacteria; phylum Bacillota_I; class Bacilli_A; order RF39; family UBA660; genus UMGS2016. The sequence goes on from CALVKP010000010.1 coordinate 5,985, forward strand.
TCACACGCTTGAACTAATTTCATCGCTTCTGTATATTTTTTAATAGATTCTTCTAAATCAACTTCTCCACTTTCTAACTCATTGATAGTTTTCTCTAGTAATTTAATTTTATCTTCAAATTTCATATTCTCTTTTTTCATATTTACAATCCTTTCTTATCTAATACATTGGTAGTGATAATTCCATTTTCCATTCTTACTTGTAATTGATTTCCTACTTTTACATCTTCAATATTTTTCACTAAATGATCATCTTGATAAGTAATCGTATATCCTCTTCCTAAAACAGAAAGTGGATTCAACATTTCTAATTTCTCAATTACATGTTTTAAATTTTGTATAGCTGGTTCATACAATCGTGTTGGATTTTTTAATATAGATGACTGTTTTAAGATCAAAAAATTATTTTTGGAATGTTCTAAATTATTTAAAATGATTGTCCTTAATTTCTCATAAGTTAAATCTAATTGTTGTTTTTTAGGCTCATAAATGGCATTTGGATTTTTTAACACATAACTTGTTTTCAAACTTTCAAAATATATTTTTTGATAGTTCACAATCTTATGCATTGCTTCTTTCATACGAGCTTGATATTGTAATAATTGCTCTTGTAAGTCAGTTACATTCGGTACAGCCATTTCCGCAGCTCCAGTCGGTGTAGGAGCACGCAAATCACTCACAAAATCACTAATTGTATAATCAACTTCATGTCCAACTGCACTAATTACTGGCACATTAGAAGCAAAAATAGCTCTAGCAACACATTCTTCATTAAATGGCCACATATCTTCTAAAGATCCACCACCACGGCCTACAATTAAAACATCTAAATCATAATTTTGTGCCATTTCTATTTTTTTTACTAAATCATCTTTTGCTAAATCACCTTGCACCAAACTGGGAAACAAAATAGTTTCACAAATTGGATATCTTCGTTTAATGGTCGAAAGAATATCACGAATCGCAGCACCTGTTGGAGCAGTGATAATTCCAATACGTTCCGGATATTTTGGAATTGGTTTTTTAAATTTAGGATCAAACAATCCTTCTTTAGATAATTTTTCCTTTAATTGTTCAAAAGCAACATATAAATTTCCAACTCCATCTTCAATCATATCTTCTACATAAATTTGATAATTTCCTGTTGCTTCATATACACTAACACGTCCAACTACTAAAATTTTCATTCCATCTTTCGGCATAAATGGAAGTTTTCTAGCATTGGATGCAAACATAATCGCATTTATTTTACTGGTTTCATCTTTGATAGAAAAATAGAAATGACCAGTTGAATGAGCTTTAAAATTAGATATTTCTCCCTTTAGATAAACTTTTCTCAGATGTGTATCTGAATCAAATTTCATCTTTAAATATCTTGTTAAGGCGCCTACTGTTAAATATTTACTGATATCCATAACATCACCATATTCATTATACCAAAATACAAACATACGTTCAATACTTTTTTAAATAAAAAAGATGCTAAGCATCTAATATATCATGATAATAAGCATCTAAAGCACCATTAATCATCTTTCTAACATCATCATCACTATAATCTTTTGCAAGTTCAATTGCCTCATTGATCGCCACTACAGGTGGTGTATCTGTATATTTTAATTCATAGATCCCCATTCTTAAAATTGCTTGATCTGTATTTCCTAAACGATCAATCGTCCAATTTTTTAAATATTGATTGGCAATCGCATCAATCTCTGTTTGATACGTAATTACCCCATAAACCATATCTTTTACAAATTCATTATCAATTTCACAAACCTCTTTAATCATATCATCTACTTGATAAGATACATGATTTTTTTGATAAACATTTATTTGATATAAAATTGTCATAATTTTTTTACGTAATTCTGTTCTAGTCAGTTGTTCCATTTTATCACCTATTTCATTTTACCATAATTTATAAAAAATAGAAATAAGATGATTATTTCTATTTCGTTTTTTGAAAAGAAAACTGTATATTTTCTTCTTCTAACGTTTCATCTGTAATCTCTTTCAAGTCTTTTTCTAAAGTATGTGTTTGATAATCTAATAAAAACTGTTTCGCTTGAATTAAGAAACGATACTTTTCTTCCCTTTTACAAGATATATATAATGGAGATTGGTTTTGTAATTGAGTAATATTTATTTGCTCTTTTTTCGCATCCATTTCATATTCATAATCATTTTTATTGGGAATTAAAAGAACTGTTTTTTCCAATCCATTAGGATTCACAAATAACTGAATATAATTCCCTTTGATACAGATTGTTTTAATATTTGGTTTTAATTCTACAAATTTTTCTTCTTCTTGTTCCCATTCATAAGCACCAGTTCTTTTTACACTACTTTTTGTTTCTTTACTTTTTATATAAGCATTTAATAAATATGTTTCCTTTTCTTCTTCTAATTGTAAAATCTGATTGTGATACATATATAAATTATAAATAGGTATCATATATTTCCAATGATGAAATTGGATGAATTCTTCACAATTTAACATAGGATAATTTTCATGCATATCATATAAAATAATAGCGCGTGATATAGCAGATGAAATAGAACATAATGTGGCTAAGATAAGAAAAAGTTCCATTATTTTAACCTCATATTTAAAATTTCTCTTAAGTGTTCGATTTTATCGTAATTATCTGGTTTTGAAATATTCATACTAGTTTTAAATGATTGATACATCTTAAACATTAAAACAAAAACACTTAAGAATGAAATGAGGATTCCAAACAAATATAAATCTATTGCGACAAAATAAATTCCAAAGCCTAACATAATTAGACATACAAGAATAGATATGATTAAATTTAATTTATTATGTGTTTCTGACTCTAAGATAGATATTTTAGATTTTAAATATTCTACTTGCTCATCTTTGGAAAGATTCATTTCATCCATTTTATCAACAATATTATTATAGATGATTTCATTTTTATTCTTTTCATTCCCTCGAATTAAAATACTAATTGGTTCTAAATCCTTTCGCATATAAATGCCCCCTTAATTGCTTTATAGTATAACAAAAAAAAGGAAAACTTCCAAGTGTTCTCCTTTAATTTTGAATAAATTTTTCTCCTTTTCCACGATAAATTGCAACAATTGAGAAAATTTCTAGATATAATATCATAATGCCTAGTAAAATCCAGCCTAAAACAGGAACAATTAAACATAACATCCAAGTATATGGAGATGTATAAATTTCACTACCCGGTACCTCTAGTTTTTGGCATACTTTCGTAAGAATTTGAAACTGAAAAACGGCAAACATGATAATTGCTGGCAAAAAGCAACACAGCACACCAATTAACCAATAATACCACTTACCATACCAAGCATCTTTATCTAACACATCTTCTATGACAAGTGCATAAACAATTGCCATAACAGCATTACCTCCACAAATGAGTAGTATAAGCCAAAACCACCATTTATCGCGTCTTAACATATCTTTCATTTTATCACCCTTATATTTAACAGTATATCACAAAATATAAAATTATTTCTTTTTTTCTAGTTCTTTTAATTCAAATAAAGTAGTTAATGCTTCCATTGGTGTCATATTGAGTGGATCAATTTCTTTAAGTCGCTTCTCTACTTGACTTTCTTCTTCGTTTGTAAATTCTAACGGAAGTGTTTCTTGAATTACATGAGTTTTTTTCTTTTCGTTTGTTTCATATAAATTTAATATTTCATTGGCACGATGAATTAATGAATCTGGTAAATTTGCTAATTTCGCAACATGAATCCCATAACTCTTATCGACACTTCCCTCTTTTATTTTGTGTAAGAATACTAGGTTTCCATCTTCTTCATAAGCACTTACATGAATATTTTTTAATTTTGGAAGTGTTTGATTAAGGCTTGTTAATTCATGGTAATGCGTTGAGAACAATGTTTTAGCGTGAATATGATTATGAATGTATTCTATAATTGCTTGTGCTAAAGCCATACCATCATAAGTAGCAGTTCCTCTTCCAAGTTCGTCGAATAAAATTAAACTATTTTTTGTTGCTTGACTAATTGCATAGTTTGCTTCTTTCATTTCTACCATAAAAGTACTTTCGCCACTTACTAAATCATCACTTGCACCAATTCTTGTATAAATCGCATCAAAAATAGGTAATATCGCCTTACTAGCAGGGACAAAACAACCGATTTGAGCCATAATCACTGTGATGGCAAACTCTCTCATATAAGTTGATTTTCCTGCCATATTAGGACCAGTAATTAATTCAATATCCGTATTTTCATCTAGATAAATATCATTAGAAACAAATTCACCATCTAATACTTTTTCAACCACAGGATGACGATTATCACGTATTTCTACATAATGCTTATCTGTTAATTGTGGTCTTACATAGTGATTTTCTTCTGTAACCGTAGCAAAAGATTGCAACACATCAACATCACTAATAATACGAGCAATTTGTTGTAATCTTGGAATATATTCTTTTACCCGATCACGTATACTTGTAAATAATTGATATTCTAACTCAATAATTTCCTCTTCAGCGTTTAAAATTAGAGCTTCTTTCTCTTTTAAAATAGGACTAATATATCTTTCACAGTTAGTCAGAGTTTGTTTTCTTTCATAACCATATTCATCTTTTACAAATCCTATTTGTCCTTTTGATATTTCAATATAATAGCCAAATACACGATTATAGCCAACTTTTAAATTTTTAATACCTGTACGTTCTCTTTCTTCTTGTTCAAAACGAGCAACAAAGTCTTTTCCGCCTTTTCTTAGCTCTTTTAATTCATCTAATTTTTCTGAATATCCTTCTTTAATTAAATATCCTTCTTTCACAGTCATAGGTGGATTTTCATAAATCGCTTTTTCTAATAAATCATATAATTCAGGAAGAGTTTCAATTTCTTCTTCATAATGTAATTCCTGTAATAAATCACGTATCACAGGTAGTACAGCTAAAGATGTTTTTAATTGTAATAAATCTCTCGCATTAGCATTCCCAAAAGCAATACGACCACTTAATCTTTCCAAATCATATACTTCATATAAATTATGACTTAAATCTTCTTTTTGAATAAATTTTTCTAACATGATATCAATCATATCATATCTTTTTTCGATTTCTTCACGTTCGATTAATGGATTTTCAATAAAGTGTTTTAAGCGACGAGATCCCATGGCTGTCTTAGTACGATCTAATAACCAAATTAAAGAATTACTACGTTGATGAAGACGCAATGTTTCCGTTAGTTCTAAATTTCTTTTCGTATGGACATCCATACGTAAGTATTTTTTACTTTCACGTACTGTTACTGCTTGTAAATGAACTAAACTTCTTTTTTGAGCCTCTGTAATATAGGTTAATAAATGTTTTACTGTTTCAATATATCTGGGATCTTTTAAATCAACATATATCTTTTCATATTCTGGATAAGTTTCTGTTGTATCTTGAACACTCACAGTCAAATGAAATTGACTCTGTAACATATGAATTAATTTAGGATCTATTTTGCTTGTTACAACTAATTCTTTTAATCCTAATCCGACAATTTCACTTGTTACTTTGGTAAGTTCATGTTCAACAAAAAAAACATAAAATTCTCCAGTCGTAATATCTGCATAACTAATACCATATACATGTCCAAAATCTAATAGATTCCCAATATAATTATTTTCTTTTTCGTTTAAATTTTCAGTATCTATCACAGTTCCTGAAGTTATAATTTGAACAATTCCACGTTTTACAATTCCTTTTGCAATCTTAGGATCTTCTAATTGTTCGCAAATTCCTACCTTATATCCTTTTTCTATTAACTTTTCAATATATAAATTCGCAGCATGATGAGGAATTCCACACATTGGAATTCTCTCTTCTAATCCTGCGTTTTTACCTGTTAAAGTAAGTTCTAATTCACGAGACACTAATTCTGCATCTTCAAAAAACATCTCATAAAAATCACCTAAGCGAAAAAATAAAATAAGATCTGAATTTTGTTCTTTTAATTCGATATATTGTTGCATCATTGGTGTCACTTTATTTTTATCTACTTCACATAACTTCATACTACTATCACCACTTCTTTATTTTAACATAAAAATAAAAAAAATCTTAAGTTTTACTTAGATTTTTCTTATTTTTTGATTCCATTTTGTTTCTTTAAATACTGTAGTACATCATCAAATGTTTTTACTTTGACAAGTTTCATTTTATAATTTCGTTCTTCTTTTAATTTTTTTGCTTCTTGATAATTATCTCCCTCAGGAACAAAGAAAAGATCTGCTTTAGCTTTTTCTGCACCCATTAATTTATACCTGACTCCACCAATACTACCAATATTACCATTCGCATCAATTGTTCCTGTTCCGACAATTTTTAAACCATTTGTCAAATCTACATCAATCAAGGCTTGATAAATAGTAAGTGCTGTCATAAATCCAGCTGAAGGACCCGATTCTGATTTATTAAAATTTAAAGTAATCTCTGGTTTTGTTTCTACTTCTCTTAAAAAAGAAATAATAACCCCTAACACTTTTTCTCCATCTTCTTGCCGTATTTTTGCATGAACATCTTCTTCTTTTCCATCACGTTTTACAGTAAGCAAAATCATGTCTCCCACTTCTTTGGTTTGAATGATACTGGTTAAATCATCTTTGCTTTTTAATGGAATCCCATCTGCCTTTAAAAGTTCATCCCCTACCTTCAACTGCCAATCAATAGAAGGATCTAAATAAGTAACATACATCTTTTCTTTTTTTATTTTCACTTCTTTTCCTGCTTTTTGATAAGCATATAAAATCGCAGTCTGATTTGCTTCTTCTAACATCAAATGATCTCTTAAATAAGTTGCTTCCTTATTCTCATTTACATCAGTTGTCTCTACTTTTTCTAAATCCCAATCAGGAATAACAAAAGAAAGAAGTGCTGTAAATACAGTTCCTTGATATTCTGTTACGTATGCTAAATTATAACTACCTTTTGTATCAACATTACTATCAATATCAATCTTTTCTTCAATATCCATAATTCCTCCTGGAGCCTCTACAATATAAGGAACAGGAAAAGTTAAGATAAAATAAGTACTAAAAAGAACGATTAAATATATATAATTAGCACGTAAAAATTTTTTAAATTTCTCATATAATTTATTAAACATATATTCCTCCTTAATAAGGTGTATGAAAGGAAGGGATGAAACATGTTTCAAAAAGTAATCACAACCAATATTATGGCAGTACTACTCAGTATTGCTTTTTTTATTTTAACAGAATCAAAAGCAGTCATGGAAGCTGTACTATTTTCTTTCCAAATATGGAAAAATAATATTTTCCCTTCATTATTTCCTTTCTTTTTATTATCTGAATTATTTATTCAATATGGATTTGTAGAATTCTTAGGAGAATTGTTAAAACCTATTATGAATCGTATATTTCGTATATCTAATCATACTGCATTTATTTTTGTTATGAGTATTATATCAGGATTCCCATCAAATGCCAAATATACGAAAGCGCTTTTAGATGAACATAAAATTAATGAAAAGGAAGCAACTAAAATATTAACATTTACTCATTTTTCGAATCCTCTTTTCATCTTAGGTACTGTTTCTATTACTTTTTTAGGTAATCGTGAAATTGGTTTTCTCATTTTATTTTGCCATTATATTACAAATCTTATTTTAGGATTATTATTTCGTAATTATTACCCAAGCCCTAAAAATGAATGCCATATTTCTATCAAAAAAGCAATCAATCATATGACCCTTGTTCGTATGCGAAAGAAAGAATCCTTTCCAATGATTCTATCTAATGCTTTAAATCATACGATTCAAACACTCCTATTTATATTAGGTGTAACTACCACCTTTTTAATTGTAACAACGCTGGTGAATCAACATATCGTTCTTCCATCTTTTTATCAAAGTATATTAAATGGTTTTTTTGAAATGACACAAGGACTAAAATATGTAAGTCTTCTGAATATTCCACTGAAAATAAAAGGAATACTAACCGTTATGATTTTATCATTCGGAGGTTTAAGTGTTCATATGCAATTAATTGGTATATTAAGTAAAAGTCGTATCAAATATTTTCCATATTTAACAGCACGGATTTTACATGCAACCGTTGCTTCCATTTTATTTTTTTTCTTATTTGAAATATGGATGCCATAAAGAAAAATTAGATAATGATTATCTAATTTTGAATACTTACTAAAGTAATACGAGCATATCCATTTCCTTCATTTCCAAGTGTTTCATAACCATACCTAGCATTTGGCATTTGATGAAGTCCATCAATCATTCGACCATTAGTAAACACTTTCCCCGAAAAGTGATTTGCACTACCACTTGGAGTTCCAGTGCTATTTACTGAATTACATCCAGCATAGCCAGAAATAAAGGATGAACCCCCAGCACCACTCGCAGCTACATTGGTAGCAACCCCAGAAGTACCGCCACCATAGTATCCACTACCACCTGCTGATAAATATTCTTTAGAAGCAACGCCTCCTTTTCCAAAAGATCCGTCGAAACCATTGGTATAAGTTCCCGTTCCTCCTTTTCCTCCAGCAGTTTGTGTTCCACCTGTCGCAAGTTGTACCTCTTCAGAATTATAAGGAATACGGGCACCAGATATACCTGTTAGTGTACCACCAGCACCACCTGCTATCGCATTTGTAGCACTACTTCCATTGTATCCACCGCCGCCTCCTGCAGCTACCATAATACGATTGCGAAGTCCTGTTGCGTTATCCCAACTACCTCCAGATAAGCGAACATCAGTCGCTCCACCACCGCTATTATATCGATTTGGATAAGCAGGAACACCATTTTCTTTTAAGGCAGAACCACCACCATTAAACGCAGCTCCAACATCTTCATTATTTTTATGTTCTCCTACATAAATATATAATTTTTCACCTTTATTTAAAGTAATATTTCCACTTGTATATGCTCCAGCACCACCATAAGTACCACCACCTTGAGCACCCCATAATTCAATTTGATAAGTTCCTTTATATGGAGCTTCAAATATTTGACCTGCTTTCACAAAATCAAAATCATATGATTTCTTCTTAACAGTTACTTTTCTAGTTCTAGTATATACAATTCCATTATAAGTAACTTTATAAGTTAAAGTATAAGTCCCTTCACCAGTACCTACTGTACCACTTACACTCACACCATCCGTACGTTGGGCACCTGATTCATCAATCCAAAAATATCCTGGTTCTTGATATGGTTCATCTGTAGATATAACCATGTTCTGTGACCCTTTTAAATACAATTTGTTGTTAGAAACTGTATCAAAAATTAAATCATTAAACGAAACTTCACTACTATTGTATTGATATACAACATTAATTCCATAATCACCATCTACTAATTTGTTCATAACAGGTATTTTTATTTTAATGATAGAATCATTCTTAATACCTCCACCAGTTGAAATCACTTGTTCATTTGATACATCAATATCGCCAAAAGAACTTCCTTCTAATAACTTAATCGCATATGTTCCGTAACGAAAATAATTGTTCGCTGTATCAAGTTGTAATCTTCTAGATGTAGAATCATCATATAAGAAATCTAAGCAATATTTACCACAATTCGTGGCTAACACTAACTTTTTATTTTCTAAATCATCTTCTAACGTCTGCATCATTAATGCTTGCTTTTGCAATAATTCTGTTTTTAAACTTGAATCTACAGATAAATTTTTTAATGAATAAAGTAAATTAAATAAAAAGTAAGCAACTACCATCACAAGAGCAAATGAAACAACAAGTTCCATTACCGTAAATCCTTGGTTCCATCTTCTATCCTTGTACATAAGAAACGCCCCCAAATCCAGTTACTTTAATGGATGCATATGTATCATCTTCAAATTCTAAAATCAGACGATAACGATTCACATCTTTATCATATTTAATTGTTTTAATATAATTTTTGGTCTCACGATTGATATCTTGATTATTTTTTGAAGCATTTAAATAAATATCACTATCTAAATAGTGAAGTAAAAATGATAAATCTTCTGCAGTAAAATAAATATGTTCGACATTTAATATATCTTTTAATCTAGAACAATAAGTTGGTTCATCTAATAATTGTGCTGGACAAGCTGATAAATCTAAATAATATTTTTTTGTACAACCAGTTTGACCTTCACATTCTTTATTTAAAGCATCTACTAATGTTCCATAACTATTTTCTTTTATATATGTTGAAAAATTACTAGCTGCATACATTCCAGTTACTGTATTATAACGAAAACTACGATCAAAACTTTGTTTTACAGTACGGAACTGAATAAACAAAAAAATTAATGTCGTTAATATAAAAACAGATACTAATAATGTTTCAACTAGTACAAACCCCTTATTATTTTTTTGCATAACATAGCTCCTTTATTATTGTAATTCTACTAATTCTATTATATAATATATTTAGACTAAATACTAGTCAAACGAATAAAAAAGAATAGAATTAGAAAGAGGTTGACAAAATGATACGTGTGTTTGATTTTCACAAAATGCCTATTGTCGATGTAGTAAATGAGATTTTATATGACTCTGCAAAACGTGGGGCTTCAGATATTCACTTTGATCCAAGAGATCATTATATGCAAATACGTATTCGTATTGATGGATTACTAGAAGACTATGCAGAAGTTCCAACTGATGTAGAAAAGAATTTAACAACACGTGTAAAAATTATTGCTGGGATGAATATTACTGAATCTAGATTACCACAAGACGGGGCAATTAAGATGAAATTACGTGATATTAATCTGGATTTACGTGTATCTAGTTTACCTACCAATCAAGGGGAAAAAGTCGTAATTCGTATATTAGATTACAGTAGAAGTTTAAATGGATTAGAATCATTAGATTTAAATGAAAAAAATTATAAAAAAGTGTTAGAAATGATGAAAATTCCAAATGGAATTATTCTTGTAACTGGTGCGACTGGTAGTGGTAAATCAACAACTGTGTATTCTATGTTACAAAAGTTAAATATACCTGAAACCAATATTATTACGGTAGAAGATCCAGTAGAAATGGAAATTGAAGGGATTAACCAAGTACAGGTTAACTCTGAGATTGGTCTTACTTTCGCATCTGCACTACGTTCTATTTTACGTCAAGACCCAAACATTATTATGATTGGAGAAATTCGTGATACTGAAACTGCTCAGATTGCCGTTCGTGCATCTATTACTGGACACTTAGTATTATCCACTGTCCATACCAATAACTCACTTAATACCATTGAACGTTTGACAGATATGGGGGTTGAAAGATATTTACTTGCCTCTTCTTTAGAAGGTATTATCTCTCAAAAATTAGCGCGTCGTTTGTGTCCTAAGTGTAAGAAAAAAAGACCAGCGAATGACTATGAAAAAGAATTAATGAAAAAAACATTAGGAATTGATATTCAAGAAACATGGACTGCAGTAGGATGTGACGAATGTCAAAATGGTTATCGTGGTCGTTTAGCGATTCATGAAGTACTACATGTAAATCAAGAAATTAGAGATGCTATCAGCAATGGTATGAAAAAAGAAGAATTAAGAAAACTCGTTTATGCTGGAACTGAAACCTTATTACAAGATGGATTAGAAAAAGCATTAAATGGAGATACAACAATTGAAGAAATTCTGAAATTAATTGAACTTGATGTCGATGATGTACAAGAAGAAGGAGAATTAAGCTTAAAAGACTCTATGGAAGAGATTAATATCTCTCGTGAAAGCAATGAAACAAATGCTTTAAACAAATTAAAATCAAAAATTATAGCAGAAGACAAGCAACAAAAAGATGCTGTAATAGATGCAGAACCATTATTTTAACAAGCATATGCTTGTTTTTTTGTATATAAAAACAGGTTTTCACCTGTTATGGCATTAATACCATCATATCTAATAATTGATCAAATGGTATATTTAAAAACAATAAGGAAATTGCTCCAATACATAAATATGGTCCAAAAGGAACAATATGACTATTCTTTAATTGGAAAGCAACTGAAATAGGAAGACCAATCACAGAACCAACAAAGATAGATAAAACAGCTAAAGGGAAACCAAGTACTAATCCAAAGAAGAATAATAACTTAATATCCCCTCCTCCCATAGATTCTTTATGAAATATATGATCACCAAATATTTTTAAAATCCACATAAAGAAAAATGCACACATTCCTTGCAATAAGTGAGATAATATATATTGAAACCCATAGGCTGGAATCTGTAATAAAATAATTATCACAGAACCAATCATTAATAATTCATCAGGGATAATCATATCTTCTATATCACTTGATACAATCATAATAAGAAATGATATAAAGACAATTCCTATAATAAATTGCCAAGTAAAATCAAAAACAATATAACAAAGAGAAAAACATATCCCAGTTAAAAATTCACTAAGAGGATAATAAAACGATAGTTTTTTATGACACCATTTACATTTTCCTCCTTGTATGAAATACGATAAAATGGGGATTAATTCACGAACCCCCAACTTGTGTTTGCAATAAGTACAATGACTACCTGGATAAATAATAGATTCATTACGAGCAAGTCTAGAACCTACAACATTAAAAAATGAACCAAAAATTGTACCAAATACAAATAAACATAAAATATAATATAATTCCATAACATCAACTCTTCTACATAACTGTATCATATAATGTGAACATTGGAACAACAATCGCAAGAATAATAACACCAACAATTCCAGTTAACATAATAATCATCGCTGGTTCAATAAAAGTTTTAATACGTGTAACAGCTTGTTTATGCATTTCTTGATAATAATCTGATACTTTTTTCATCATTTCTGGCAATTCTCCAGTTTTTTCTCCTGTCACTAACATCTCATAAGCTGGAATAGGAAAAGCCCAATGATTAGCAAATGCAGCAGATATTTTCTCTCCACGTGATAAATTATCAATTGTACTACGAATTAATTCTTTATAGATCTCATTATCTGTAATTCGTTCCAATATTTCCATACTATCTGTGATAAATACATTGTGTTCCATTAAACTAGATAACGTTTTCGTAAATGTTGTAACTTCATTAAAAATCATAACATTACCAAAGATTGGAAGATGCATAATAAAAGATTGAACAGATCTTTTAAATGGCTGAATATTTTTATAACATAAATAAAATACTACTATTAATAATACAAGAGCAATCATGATTAAGATAAAGTATTTCTTTAAGAAATCAGATAATGCCATAATTGCTAATGTAATACCAGGTATTTTTGTCGCATCCATACTTTCAAATATCTCTACGAATCGTGGAACAATAAATAATAGCATAAATGCAAAAACACCCATAGAAAGAACAAATACAATTGCTGGATACATCATCGCCGTAATCATTTGTTTACGCGTACGATCCATCTCTGTATAGTATTCTGCCATATCATCCAACACTTCTGGAAGTTCTCCAGTCATTTCACTTGATTTTACCATATTAACAAGTAATTTTGGGAATGCTTTTTGTTGTCTTGATAATGCATCACTAAATTCTAATCCTGTTGATAAATCATATAACATTTCTTTAAATACACGATTATATCCTTTATTTTTCGCATATTGTCTTGCTAAAATATGTAATGCATCGATCAATGTAATACCTGCTTTTAAATAAGTAGATAACTGAGTTAAAAAGAATATTAAATCTTTCGTTTTAATTTTTACATGAGCACTACCACTACTTCCATGAAATAAACTAATCCAACGACTAGTTTTAATACTATATACTTGGTAACCTTCACTTAATAAAAAGGAATGAACTTCTACTTTTGAATAAGCATCCATATACCCTTTAATAACTTTACCTTCTGGTGTACAAGCTTCATACTCATACATAATTTTAACATCACTTTTTTCAGCATCAGCACCATTATAATCAATTAACATTTCTTGACGTTTAATATCTCTTTGATTTTTCATACTATGTAATAATGGTGAATTTTGTATCAAAGTTTTAAAACGAGCAAAAATAGAATTTTTATGTTCTTTTTTCTTTTGTTTTCCCAAAGTCTGTTTACGTAGTTCTGCTTTGGCAGCTTCTACTTTCTTCGCACTAACTGATTTTGCTGCATCAATTACTTTTTTCTCTTCTCTTTTAGCAGCTCGAGCCTTTGCTTCTCTTTTTGCCTCACGTTTTCTCATATATGGTCTAAATAGACGACGAATAGACTCCAATCCAATCTGAATCCATATAATAAACGCTAAAATACCGGTCCAAACATATGCTGGAATTCTAATAAAAATAAATTCCAATAATATATATATAAAATAACAAACAGTTGTTAACCCCATTAAAATGTAATGGATGAAATGATATACCATAATACATGGCCACAAAAAAATTGAGTTCCAATGTTTCATGTTTGCATCCCCTATTCTTTTATAATATCATTATATCATACAAACCAAGACAAGTAAAACATTTTTTATCTGTTGCATACAATAGATTAGAAAGGAGTATACTATGAATTTTTATAATCCATATTCTTTATATCCATATATGTCTATTCCTACTAGACAAGGATTATTTTCTAATTTAGCGACCGGTTTTCGTGGTATTAACTGGGGGAATATATTAAATAATACCCAACGTACTTTAAACATTATTAATCAGGCGATTCCAGCTGTAAAACAAATATCTCCTATGGTTAGAAATGCACGTACTATGTTTCGTGTTATGAATGAGTTTAATCGTACAAATACTCCTAGTCAAACTACCAGTAATATAGAAACAGCCAATATAAATACAAGTACAAAACAAGAAAGCAATACCACATCTGGTCCTACTTTCTTCTTATAAAAAAGCCATCAATTGGCTTTTTTGATGGCTTCTAATAACATAGAAATTAATTTTTCTTTTTCTTGTCTTTTTATCTTATGAGTAATAGGTATTTTTTGTAATAGTGTCTTTTCTTGTGCTAATAATTGCTTTAAATAAGTTTGGTTATATTTTAAATACGGTCCTACTACATAATCTATTTCTTGATATGAAGCTTGTCCTTCTTCAAAAGAAATTACAATATACAGTATATTTTTTTCCTCAACTATTTGTTCTGCACTTATCACATATCCATGAGATGTCATCCATCTTCTTAAATAAGGAACATCTGTATGAGCACTAATAATACAATATTTTATATCATCTCTTTCATTTAAAATATCAATAATTGTATGTGTCCCCATACCAGATAAGATGACTGTATCTTCCTTGCTTACTTTTATTCCTTGAAGCCCATTTGTACAAATCGTTTTCACAAGACTTTGAACTTGATATTTATGAATATTTTCTTTTGCCTGATTTAATGCATTTTCACTAATATCACTTGCAATACAAGATATATGTTTTTCTTTTGCTAGATAAACATCTAATAGTCCATGATCACAGCCAACATCAATCACAGATTTAGTTTTAACCATATCAGCAATCGTTTTTAAACGGTTTGATAATTTCATTAATCCCCCATATAATCTTTTAATTTACGACTACGTGATGGATGACGTAATTTACGTAATGCTTTTGCTTCTATTTGACGAATACGTTCACGAGTAACACCAAACATTTGCCCTACTTCTTCTAGTGTTCTGCTCTTTCCATCTTCTAAACCAAAACGCAAACGAATGACTCTTTCTTCACGTTCTGTTAAAGTAAGTAATACTTCAGAGATTTCATCTTTTAACATTTCATTTGTCGCATAATCTTCTGGACTCATGTTTCTTTCATCTGGTACGAAGTCTCCTAAATGAGAGTCATCTTCTTCACCAATAGGTGTTTCTAAGCTGACTGGTTCTTGACTGATTTTATAGATATCACGTATTTTTTCAACGGATAAATTCATTTTTTTAGCAAGTTCTTCTTCCGTTGGTTCACGGTTTAATTCTAGTGTTAATTGACGTTGAATACGCGCTAATTTATTGATTGTTTCAACCATGTGAACTGGAACACGAATGGTTCTTGCTTGATCAGCAATGGCACGTGTAATAGCTTGACGAATCCACCATGTTGCATATGTAGAGAATTTATATCCCTTTGTAACATCGAACTTATCAACTGCTTTCATAAGTCCAATATTACCTTCTTGAATTAAATCTAAGAATAACATACCACGTCCTACATAACGTTTTGCAATACTAACTACTAGACGTAAGTTAGCTTCTGCTAATGTGTTTTTCGCACTCTCATCACCAGAATTAATACGATCTGCAAGTTCTAATTCTTCTTCCATTGTAAGTAATTTAATTTGACCAATTTCTTTTAAATACATACGAACTGGATCGTTAATCGTAAGATCTTTGGTTAATGCTTCATCATCTAAAATCAATTTCTCTGGTTCTTTTTCTTTGACTTCTCCATCTTTATTTCCGTTTGCTTCATCTTCTGATAAAATTGGAATTTGATTTTCACTAAATGTCGTATATAAGTCATCTAGTGAATCAGAGTCTAATTCTAATCCTTTCAATGCGTTGGCTAATGCTTCATAGGTGATATACCCCTTTTTCTTTCCTTCTTCTACTAATTCTTTTTTTCTGACATCAAATGTTTTAATTTCATTTATCATATTTTCTATCCCCTAACCTTAATTCAACAATACGAGTTGCTAGTTTTGTCTTTTCTTCTAAACTAGCACCTTCCATTTCTTTTTGCAGTCTTTTAACTTCTTCGTTGATTGTATATTCGCGAATGACTTTCGCATAATCATTTAATTCCTCGATACTCGCTTCTTCTTTTAATGTGAGAGAAACAATATCGGAAAGTGCCTCTTCAATTGCTTCGTTATCACTGACATAAGTCATAAAATCAGCGAGTTCTATTTTACCATACTCACGGTAAAACAGACGAATTTCACGCGCTAAATTACGATAAGCTTTGGTTGGCATAAATGTTACTTTTTCTTCGTAAATCTGAATTGCTCGTGTATCTCTTAACATGTAATAAAGTAATGCTTTTTCTGCTTTCTCGTATTTCGTTTCACGTTTTTTTTCTTTGACCACTTTTGGTGGAACGATGATTTTCTTTTCTTCTTGTGTTTGCAGCTTGTCCAATTGATCTTTTAAAAAAGAAATATCTAAACCACTTTCATCATGCACTTTTTTTAAAGTGACTTCCCTCATAATATCATCTGATATTTTAGAAAGTTCTTGAATTACTTCTTTGACATAATGGGTTAAATCAGCGCTATCACTTAAGTCTTTATTTTTCTTGTAGTATGCTAATTTAAAATCCATTGTACTCATCGGATTATCTAATTTCTTTTGAAAAGCTTCAGCACCGTATTTACGAATATATTCATCTGGATCTAAGTCGTTTTCTAAACGTACGACTTTTGGCGTTACACCGAGTTTTAATAATTCTTCAATACAACTGGCTGTTCCTTTAGCTCCTGCTTGATCACCGTCAAAACAGATAATAATATCGTTCGATAAGCGTTTTAAGTGACTGGCCTGTTCTTTAGTAACTGCTGTTCCCATAGTTGCGACAACATTTTTTATATCAATTGTATAAGCACGGATAACATCCATGAATCCTTCCATTAATATAATTTGTTTTTTCTTACGTGCTTCTTCTTTCGCACGGTGATAATTATATAGAAGTTCACCTTTTTTAAAGATTTCCGATTCTTTACTATTGATATATTTGAATTGTTTTTCATCGTTGTATAAGCGTCCCGAGAAGCCGACAATACGTCCTTCTAAATCCGACAGTGGAAACATGACACGATCGATGTAAATATCAGATAACCCATAACTATTTTCAACGACGAGTCCACTACGAATCAGAACATTCTTGTCATAATTTTTCTTTAACAATAAATCTGTTAAAGTATGTCCATCTTTGAGTGAATAACCGATACCAAATTCTTTGATACACTCATCGTCTATTTGTCGTTTCTTCAAATATTCAAGAGCCCCTTGTCCTAATTTCGTATGTAAATTATTTTGATATAATTTACTTGCGAAAGAATAACAATCATATAACTTTTGATATTTAGAAGTAGTTTGATGGGTTGGTAGATGTAAATTCATCTCAACTCCGGCAATGGTTGCGACTTTACTAACTGCTTCTCTAAAAGAAACATGTTCGTAATCCATAATAAACTTAAATACATTTCCCGAAGCTCCACAAGCAAAGCATGTATAAATCTGTTTTTCCCGAGAGACACTCATCGATGGGTGATTATCATCGTGAAATGGACAAACACCGAAGAAATTTCTTCCCTTTTGTGTTAATGGGATATAACTAGAGATAACATCGACAATATCAACTTGTTCCCGTAAGTTTTGTAATTCTTCTTGACCAATCACTAGAACACCCCCTCATTAATTAATATACTGCAAAAGTTTGCAAATTCCTTTTTTTTATTACAATTTTTTTCAATTTTTTTAAAAAACAGTACTTATTGTACCATTTTTCGCAAGATTTTCAATCTTTTTTCATCGTACAACTGGATTCTTTCAGATGAAATAAAAGCAAAATAATTTGCGTCTCTTTTATAAAAAAGACTGCGATTACTCACAGTCTATCTATATAAACGCTAAATGCCATTAGCGCGCTTAAGGGAAAGCCAATATCATTTTATCTATTAGAACAGGAACATAGAAAAAAGCCATATATCTGTTCTATTTTATTCCAAAATAAGTTCTATGTTCCATCTTATTTTCAACAACCTATTTTTAATATATACAGTTTTAAAGAAAATATACATTCATGTGAAAAATTACTACATGAATTTATACTCTTTCGTAAGTATTCTTTTATCACTGCAATATTCCATAATAAACTGGTTATTTCTCTTACAAATGATAATGCCAATCGTTTTATCCTGTTGAATTGTTTTTAAATGATGATCGATATAATTCATATATACTTGAATCTGACCAATATGTTCTTTTTTTAGTTCTGTTACTTTTAATTCAATTACCACATAACAATGAAATTGAATGTTATATAAAAGTAAATCAATGTAGTTATAATGATTTCCTAACTTAATTTTATATTCATTGGAAACAAAGCAAAAAGAATCACCTAATTCATTTAAAAAATACACAATATCTTCCATGATTAATTTTTGCAATAATTTTTCAGA
>CALVKP010000011.1 GCA_944332735.1 uncultured Bacilli bacterium
CTGTATCAGCTACTGTTTGATTTAATTCTTTATCCATAAATAACCTCCTATTTACTCTTATTATTTAATTATAGCATAACTTTTTTTATAAAACAATCTATAACGGTTTGTTTTACAAAAAAAAACGACTAGTATTCTTACAATTACCATTTCAATTGATTGTCATTTTCTAATCAATTTGAATAATGAGTACATTTACATAACAAAAAAGTGGAGCCATAAGGCTCCTTCAGGGGGGTCAAATAAAATCAATCACGCAAGTTTATGATTATTACATAACCCCTTTAAATAAACATCATAATGCAAATATATTATTGTGATTTAAAGTGTAAAAAAATTAGAAACATACCTGCAAAGATATTAATTTTAAAAATAAAACTTTATCTGTTAATAAATAGCTAATCAAAATAATACTGTTAATTTTTTTATTTTTTAACAGTAATGTATTTTTGATTTCTTGTATTAATACTTCTCTTGTTTTTATATTCAAGCATACCCGCTTTTAATAATGGTTTAATAATACTATCGGCAACATATGTTTTAGATGATAATCCGACATATTCTCTTATTTCTTTTGATGATTTTGGTATCTCACAATAATTTAAGACTTTTGCTTTTAATTTATCTATTGTAATATGTTCCATGTTTTGCGCACCTGTTTGTGAATTTTCAGCAATATGTGAATATAATATTTTTTGTTGACTCTTGACATTATAACAATTATTGATAGTTAAAAACAGCTGTTTTTTAATCACATTTATGATATTTTCTGATTAATTCAGCTTCTTTCTTATAGCCTCTTTTTTCTAATTCTTTTACGAATACTGACCATGGTGGAATATTACTCATATATGGTTCTCCAGGACCATTATATGCTCCTCCACTTGGGCCTGTGTATAACCCACCTCCTGGGCCTGTGTATAATCCACCTCCTGGACCTGTGTATAATCCACCTCCTGGACCACTATAATTATTCCTAGGCCATTTATTAATTTTCATTAACTTCATCCTCCTTATCTATTTCTTCCTCATCTATTTCATCAACAAATAAATATCTATGTAATTCAATCATTGTATGAATTATTCTTTTCTCAATAAACATTATAAATGGAACAGGATCTTCCTCTAAATCTATTTTTGACAATGCATCGTAATATTCTTTTCTACATTTTTGATCTATATATATTGGAGGTATTTTCTTTTTGCTCAATAACCAGTTCATTATAGCTCTTGATATTCTGCCATTTCCATCGTTAAAAGGATGAATAACAATAAATTTATATGTGAAATATGCAACCTGTTCTATATATTTTCCGATCTCGTAGTTATCAATTTTTTTCATAAAAAATTGGAGTTCTTCATCAAGTTCATTGATTCTATCGTGAATTTCATAATACGGTACAGGCTGTATAGTTCCTCCTTTTAACAAAACTGTTTCATTCCTATATTTTCCATTGTCTTCTGGGTATGGTACATATTTAAATAATAAGGAATGCAAATATCCACATTTTTTTAAAGAAATATTATCTTTTGTTGTAAGTACATATTGCTGTAATTCTAAATTACCTAGTGTCATCACTATTTCTTCACGATCATTGCTAAAAAATTGACTCTTTTTGCCATTGTAATTTAAATCAGCAAGTATATAATTTAACTCTTTCCTAGCAATCACTAAGCCTTCAAGTTTATTATCATTATAAATATAATTTTGTAAAAACTTTTGACCTGTATATTTATTAATATCTGCCATTAAAAAGCTCATAGAACTCACAACGTTTGATAATAATGTGCTATCAATTTTATTTTCTATTAATTCTTGTCTTTTAATTGATACTTTATATTCGCTCATTTTTTCTTTTAAAGCAGAAGGTGAAGTATCCCCTTCAATTAATTTTAAATCATAAGCTATTCTATTCAAACAAGAATGAAAACTAACACCAAAATATTCTGCTATTATAGTGATACTTTCAAAATCAATATATCCATCTTTATTTTTATATTGATCACAGATTGTTTCTAATTCATTGGTTGGCATAAGTAAATAACCAGCAAAATCATTAGCGAATTTTTCCATTTTTGTATTAGATTTTTTTAAACATTCTATATAGTCTGTGTTTCCTTTTTCTTTATTTAAATCTTTTATAAAATGACAATACTCATGTGCAGCTGTAAACCTTTGCCTTTGCCAACTATCATTTGAATTAATTCCTACAATTGTGCAATTGTCATCATCATTAATAATAATACCTGCTAATTTTTCAAATTTTTTTAATACAATATAAACTCCAGCATCAGAAAGAATCTTAAATGGATCAAGTGGAAAAATGAGCTTACCATTTTTTCTTAATTTCTCTAGTTCATTGGTTGCTAATTCTTCCGGTGTCATATGAATTACCCTTATTTTTTGACTTTAAAATATTCTTATATTCAATTAAACTAATAATCTCTTTTTTATCCTTTTCACTTAATTCACTAAATCCCCTTGCTAATGCTACGTCATTGCCATTTATTATATGTTCTTGTGCTGTCAATTCATCCATGCTTATACTATATAATTTTGAAAAATTTATTAATTCTTGTAAGTCAATCTTCCTATTTCCTTTTTCAATTCTTATTATTGCATCTCTACCTAAACCCAAAATATTTGCAACTTGTTCTTGTGTCAATCCCATATACTTTCTGAGTTTTCTTAGCCTTTCTCCAATCTTTTTATAATTTAGTTCATTCATATTTACCACCTCCTCATATAAATTCATTTATATTATATGCAAATATGTTGAAAAAGTCAACATTTATTTGTGACGAATTTTTACAAAATTCTGCCATTTTATTGTTTTTTCATTATATCGTTACAAAAACAATTAAAAAAAACAGTTATTTTTATCATTTAATGTTTATCTCTAATTACACTATAATTTTTGTAAAAATAATGATAATGAACTAATTAGACTCTGAAATATATTTTAAAAAAAAGTGGAGCCATAAGGCTCCTTCAGGGGGTTTTGGTTGAGACCACTCACATTCGTCGGTAAGAGTCTCAAGTGCGTGACTATTATCACGCTAGACTAAGTTTACTAAATTTTCAAGAAAAAGTCAATCTAAATGAACTATGCTTTTTTCAAACTCTGTAAAGCGTCTTTCTTCTTTCAAATCAAAATACACTTGATTTTTCCTAAAAAAATCGGCATCTTCTTTGGCATGTTTTACAATAGAAAAATCTTTGTAAATATCTGCTAGTTGAAAACTCATATCACCACTTTGTCTTACTCCAAAGAAATCTCCACTTCCACGTAATCGAAAATCTTCTTCGCTAATTTGAAATCCATCTGATACTTGTGTTAAAATTTGTAGTCTTTCTTTATCATAATTTGAAACAAGTAAACAATAACTTTGTAATTCATTACGTCCAACTCTTCCTCGTAATTGATGTAGTTGTGATAAACCAAAACGTTCAGCATTAAAAATTACAATCATGGTCGCATTTGATACATCAACTCCTACTTCAATCACTGTTGTACTAATTAAAATCTGAATTTTATTCTCTTGAAATTCACTCATAATTTTTTCTTTTGTATTACCATCTTGTTTCCCATGTAACATATCAATTGTATAGCGTTTTCCAAAAGCTTTTTTCATATTCTCATACATTGTATCCACTGCTTTGGTATTACTTTCTTCATTTTCTTCAATTAATGGAGCTACAACATAAATTTGATGTCCCTTTTTTAATTCCGTATACATTTTTGTTAATACTTCTTTGACTTGTTTTTCAGAAAATAATTGTGTTTCAATTTCTTTTCTTCCCATAGGTCTTGTTTTAATATTACTTACTTCCATATCTCCATAGATAGTTAAAGCATATGTTCTGGGGATCGGAGTTGCACTCATATATAGTATATCTGGTGTTAACCCTTTATTTTTTAATTCTCTTCTTTGTTGTACCCCAAAACGATGTTGTTCATCTGTAATAACTAACCCTAAATTATGATAAGTTACTTTTTCACTAATCAAAGCATGCGTTCCTATTATAAGATCTATCTTTCCTTCAGAAATATCTTTTTGAATTTGTTTTTGTTCACTTGCTTTTAACTTCCCTGTTAATAAAGCTACTTTCATATGATATGGCTCTAATAGTTCTTTTGCTTTTTGATAATGTTGGGTTGCTAAAATCTCTGTTGGAACCATAAATGCAGTTTGATAACCACTTAAAAAATTCATATAACTAGCGATGAACGCTAAAATTGTTTTCCCACTTCCAACATCACCTTGAATTAAACGATTCATACGAGATGAGCTTTCTAGATCATGGAATATATCTTGCACTGCTTGTTCTTGATCTACAGTCAATGAAAATGGTAAATGTTGGAGCATTTTCTGTACTGTTTGATATGGTATTTTTCTTTGTAACCCTGCTTCTTTTTTTCTAATTTCTTTTAATAAAGTCATTTTATAAAAAAACATAAATAATTCTTCATACTTTAACCTAGTTCTAGCTTTTTTTAATGTTACTGTTGAAGTAGGATGGTGAATTTCTAACACACTTGCTTCTTTGGTAGGAAAATGATACTTTTCTTCTAACTTCCTAGGAATAAAGCTAGGTCTTGGTTTCGCAAGTTTCAATGCTTCATCTATCCACTGTGTCATTTTCTTATTGGTTATTTTAGAAGTTAAATGATAAATACTTTCTACATATTCTTTTTCTAACCTACCAAATTGAAGTTGTGAAGCTACAATTTGATTTTTCTTTGGCTTCCATTTTCCAAATACAATGACTTCTGTTCCTGGTTTTAAGTTCTTTTTTAAATATGCACGATTAAATATTACGACATCAATCCAATGATTACTTGTCTGTATCCGAAAATTCATCCTTTCCATATGTTTTTTAAAATAAACAACACGTGGAATATTCGTAACTTCTCCATCGATAATGACAGAATCATCTTCTTTTGCTTCTTCCATGTTTGTTCTTCTAATTAACTCATAACGGTATGGATAATATTCGATAAAATCTTCTAATGTATGAATACCTAAATGAGATAATGCTTGTTTTGTTTTAGGACCAATTCCTGTTAAAGTTTCTAACATATCATTCACCAATCACATTATATCAAACAAAGGTTCGTTTTTCTATTTATTTCTACTTTTTTTCTCATTTTTTCACATTTTTCTTTCTAAAATGCTTGACTTTTTTCTTCTTTCAGATTATTATAAAAGCACCAATTCGGAAATGTTCGAATTGGAGCTAGTATCACACTAGCCAACCCCTTTTTATTCTTTTAAGGGAGTGGTCTTCAGGGGGCCGCTCCTATTTTTTTGCATAAAAAAAGTGATAAAATCACTTTTAGTCAAATACATTTGAAAATCTTGTTTTATAAATTTTAGAAGCATATCTTTTTTCATATTTACCCGGGGATACTTCTTCCTGATATTCATATTTTACATAAATTGTTACACATTGTAACCAGATTCCCTGTGCAGTAAAATTTAATTCATGAGCTGTATGATTAATCTTATCCCCATAATTTGCATCATTTTCAAAATCTGATATCTCATCATATGAATATTTTTTCTTGTATCTTGCATCAACAATTGATACATTATCTTTCGTTGTAATATTCAAAGTCCTAGAATATTGTCCCCAACTAGTTGTTAAATCTCCAAAGCTACCTGAAACAAAAATATCTTCAAAATCTCCAGAAAGAACAACTAATCCTTCAATCACTACATTTTTGGTAGCTATTAATCCCTTTTCATCTTTCGCATATACTGTATAATATCCATTTTTATTAAGACCTTCTACACTATATAAATTTTCTTCTTTTGTCATATTAATTCCACTGTTTGCAATGGTTGATTCATCTACATTTCCAAACATATATTTTACTTCTACTAAGGGATTTGTACTTGTAATCGTAGCTGTTAATTTCGCATATTGATCTTCATTATAGCGTTGTGTTGTTATGACAATTTCTGGCGCTTTATCTTGTGGAACTTCTTCTTTTAAAACACATTTTCCATCTACATAATCTGTAATTTTCACTTCTGATTGATCAATTTCTTTTAAAGCACAAAAAGCATCATTATGCATCATAAGTGCGATTTTTCCCGTTTTGGAGAAAGATAATTCCCCATAAACTGGTTCTTCTCCCTTATAATTTAATTTCTCATGATTTGGTAATATAATTGTCTCTCCCATATATGAATTTTTATCCTGTAATAAAATTTCACCAATATACTGTTCTCCAGCATTTAAAATACCATAAGCTGAATCACGAAATGAATTCCTTTTCGCTTTTGTAATTGTTCCCATAATCAAAGGAACTGCAATGAAAGCGATTACTGCAAGTACTACAATTACTGCTAATAATTCAATCAAAGTAAAACCTTTCTTTTTCATATATCCTCCCCTATAATACTCTTATTTATTTTATCATGTATAGTCTGAAATTGATAGTATCAGACAATTTTTGTTGTCAATTATACGTTAACTATCACAATGATATAACACATGAACATGACGTGCAATCAATTGATACTTATCAAATCTTTTCTCTACTCTACCTAAAACATGAATGATATCTCCTTTATTTAAACTTACCTGTTCATAAGTTTTTGGAAACAAAACAATCTCTGTTTGTGCGATTTCATCACTTCCAGAAATAAATGCCATCTTTTGTTGTTGTTTGGTTGTAATTTCTTTCATTCGATCTATCAAACAAACTAATTCTACTTCTCGGTCAAAATAATTAGATATTTCAGAAATAGCAATACTATTTGGATGTTTTAATTTATACTCAGTCACTGGATGACTTTGTAAATAAAAACCATAACCCTCTAATTCTAATGACATCTTCGTATGAATATCAAAATCTTCACAAATCATAAGTTCTGGTTTGGCAACCGGAATCATTCCTTCTTCCATATCTTTTGTTAAATCTGCATAGTTTAAAAGTATATCTAAATTTTCTAATAGTGTTTTTATATTATAGCCAAAACTTTGAAGTGCTCCCACCTCAATCATAGATTCAAGTGTTTTACGATTGATACTTTTTCCATAACATCTTCTTAAAAAGTCATAAATATCTGTAAATGATTTTTTTTCTCGTTCTTTTAATATCGTAGCAATCGCATTGATTCCGACATTTTTAATACCAGATAAAGGATATCGAATCCCTTCTTTTTCAACGGTGTATTGATCTTTACTATATTGAATATCCGGTGGTATCACATTTAAATGCAATAATTTGC
Organism: uncultured Bacilli bacterium; assembly: GCA_944332735.1. Lineage (GTDB taxonomy): Bacteria > Bacillota_I > Bacilli_A > RF39 > UBA660 > UMGS2016. The sequence continues at coordinate 7,249 of CALVKP010000011.1, forward strand.
ACTCATAAATATACTCTTTTGTTTTCTCACTGCTACCAATTGCCATAGATAGTAAACTTCTCATAAAGTATTTTGGATAATGAGCTTTTAAATAAGCCATTTTATAACTAATTACTGCATATGAAACAGAATGAGCTTTATTAAAACCATAGTCTGCAAATTTTAAAATTAAATCATATACTTTTGTTGCAATCTCTTGTGGATAACCTCTTTCCACACTTCCTTTGATAAATCTTTCTTTTTCACTTTTTAAAATTGCTTCTTTTTTCTTGCTCATTGCTCTTCTAAGAACATCTGCTTGTCCATAAGTATATCCTGCCATGACAGATGCGATCTGCATAATTTGTTCTTGATAAACAATAATTCCCTGTGTCTCTTTTAAAATAGGTTCTAGATCAGGATGTAAATATGTTACTTTTTTCTTACCACGTTTCCGATCGATAAATTCATCAATATTACTCATAGGTCCTGGTCTAAATAATGCCAGAGCAACTGAAATTTCCGAAAAATTATTAGGTTTAAATTTTCTTAAAAAGTTTTTCATTCCTTGTGATTCAAATTGAAAAATTCCTTCCGTGAAGACATTTGTAAAAATCGAAATTGCTTTTTCATCGCCAAATGGAATATCATCAAAGGTAAGAGAAAGATGTTCGTTTTGTTCTAAATCATCTAAAATGCCTTGAATTAATGTTAAATTACGAAGTGCTAATAAGTCCATTTTTAATAGTCCCAATTCTTCTAAATATTCCATCGTAAACCCTGTTACATAAAAACCTTCGTGATTGTAACTAACAGGAATCATATTGTCTAAATCTTCTTTAGCAATGACAATTCCAGCGGCATGGACGGATGTATGTCTTTTTAAACCTTCTAAATGATAAGCAATTTGATATAACTTTTGTAATGTTTCATCTGCTTTTAACATTCTTTCTAATTTTGGTTCTAATTTTAAATTTTCTTTTAATGTTTTTTTACTATCCATTAATTTAGAAATGGTATCAACTTGTTTTAATGGAATATCCATAGCACGGGCGACATCACGAATCACTTGTTTAGAAGCTAATGTTCCAAACGTGATAATTCCTGTCACTCTTTTAATACCATATTTATCTTGTAGGTAACGTACGACTTCTTCTCTTTTTTGAAATTCAAAATCAATATCAATATCAGGCATCGTAATACGTTCTGGATTTAAAAAACGTTCAAATAATAATCCTTCTTTTAATGGATCAACACTGGTAATAGAAAGTAAATAAGAAACAAGAGAGCCTGCTGCACTACCACGTCCTGGGCCAACTAAAATACCATGACTTTTAGCATAGTTTACATAGTCAGCTACGATTAAAAAATAATTAGAAAAACCCATTTTCTCAATCACAGATAACTCATATTTCAAACGTTCTACATACGCTTTACGAACCGTTGTTCCGAACAGTTTACGAAGTCCTTCAATACATAATTTTTTTAAATAAGAAAATGCATCATATCCCTTAGGACATGGATAAATTGGTAATAAAATCTCATGATGTTCTGCAATGGTTAAATCGATCTGAGATGTAAAATCATAAAGGGCATCTAAAGAAGAAAATTCTGCTTTCAATTCTTCTTCTAATTTTAAATAAGATTGTTGATAAAATGTATTAATTTCTCTTACTAAATTTCCTTTACGAATTGCTTCTAAATAAGGAAGATATTTCATATCATTTACTCTTAATCCCAAAATATCTCGGCAATACAATTTATCTTGTGTCTTTAATACACTTCTTTCTTCTTTATTCTCATATCCATAATAAATCTGAGGATAAATTTTATTAAAATCAATGTCTAAAGTACGAGAAGCAAATGGGATAATACAAATTAAATCTTCTGCATACTTTTCTAATTCATCCATCGTAATCATACGTTCACTTTGAATCGTAGATAATTTCATCAAATTTTGATAACCTAGTTCGTGTTTTGCATATAATAAAATATGATACTTTTCTAATAAAACATCTAAACCAATGATTGGTTTTATATGTTCTTTTTTACAAGCTTTATAAAATTCCATCGCTCCTGATAAATTATCATCCGTTATCGTTAAGGCTTGAATGTGATTTTCTTTGGCAAATTGAATTAAAGATGGAATGCGAATCAAACTGGTTAATAATGTGTATTCTGTTTTTATATTGATAGGACAAAACATAATCATTCCACCTTTCTTCTTTTATTATAGCACAGTCATTCTAACAAACAAATGTTTTCAAATAAAAAAGGAATTGGATTAAGCAATTCCTAAATATTCTTCTAAAGTCAATTGATTTTCATATATTTTTGTTGCATGTTCTACGCCTACATAACGAACATGCCATGGTTCATATTGATATTTTGTAATATGTTCCTTTCCTTTTGGATAACGAATAATAAATCCATATTCATGAGCATGACTAGCAAGCCATTTTCCTGGAGCTGTTTCACCATAATTATCATCCACTGCTCCAATATCAAAAGTAAGTCCTGTTTCATGCTCAGAATGTCCTGGGCGAGCAGAATAAGTATCAGCAGCATCTTTTCCATCACGAGCAACATATCGATTATATAGTTCAATTTGTTTTTGATGAGAACGAAATCCTGATAATAAAGGAATGGAATAGCCTGCTTGATTCGCACCACTTTGTAACTCTCTTAAAGCTGCTAATGCCGTCGGATCATTTCCTGTTGCAAAACCATCCGGTAAAGAATAAGTCTTATTGACAATCAAAATTCCCTTGATATAAGTTGGTCCTGGAATTTCTTTTCCATAACCATTATCCAAAAGAGCCTCTTCCTCTTCTTTCTTTTTCTGTTCTTCCTCTTTTTTTTGTTTGGCTTCTTCTTCCTCTATCTTTTCCTTCGTATTTTTCACAGATTGGTTTAAAAAAGAAAAATCAAACGATATCTTTTCTGTATCAAAAAAACAATAAATCCCAACACTAAGACCAATTAGAATTAGTAAAACAAAGACAACTATCACTTTTCTTTTTACTCTTCTTTTTTTATGCACGTTATCACCTATTTCTCTTACTTTTTCATTATACCATATTTCTTTTTCTACTTACATCATAATTCTCAAGTTGTAAATGTTCATATTCATTGCTATTATCAGAACCAACAAATAAACTCTCTTGATATAAATGATGTAAAAAAACGCAAAAAAGTAAAAAAATGCGTAAAAACGCAACATAAATGAATTTATTTACTATGCTCTCAAAGAAATTATCCACATATTAGAAAACGAATTCATTACAGTATAAATATATCATTTTTTCTCATCATCATAACTAGTAAAATTTCTCATATCATAAATTAGAGGTGATCACAATGTTCTTTAAAAGGGTTCATATTCGTATTAAAATTGTTTTTTTTATCATTGCTATTTTGTTTTTATTCATCATTGGAAAAGTATTTTTTATACAAGTGATCGATTATGAGAAACTAAATAAATATGCATCTAATTTATGGGGAAGAAATTTACCAGTAGAAGCAAATCGTGGCCTTATTACGGATCGTAATGGAGTTGTTCTAGCTAATAACCTAACTACTTCTTCTCTTATCTTTATTCCGAATCAAATTAAAGAAAAAAGAAAAACAGCGAAATTAATTGCTGAAATATTAAATGTTGATGAAGATGAGATTTATAAACACGTTACAAAAAAAGCTAGTATTGAACGAGTACATCCGGAAGGTAGAAGACTATCTTATGAAGTTGCCGATAAAATCAATGATTTAAAATTACCTGGTGTCTATCTCATGAAAGAAAGTAAACGAAATTATCCTTTTGATACTTACCTTTCACATACATTAGGCTTTGTAGGAATTGATAATCAAGGATTAAGTGGATTAGAATTAATGTACGATAAATACTTAACTGGTAGTTATGGAGCAATTAAATACTTTAGTGATGCCAAAGGAAATAAATTAAAATTAAATGAAGTATACGAAAAGCCACAAGATGGAATTAATATGACACTAACAATTAATATGGATATTCAAAAATCACTAGAAAGAGAGTTAGATAATGCAGTATTAAAATATAATCCGGATCAAGCGTTAGGAATTGCGATGGACCCAAATACAGGAGAAATTCTTGCCATGTCAGCTCGTCCTAATTTTTCTCCTAGTAATTATCAAAAATACACCAAAGAAGAACTCAATCGTAATCTTCCTATTTGGTCTACTTATGAACCAGGATCTACCTTTAAAATTATTACGTTAGCTACTGCTTTAGAAGAACATTTAATAGACTTAAATAAAGATAAATTTCACGATGGTGGTAGTATTCAAGTAGAAAATGCACGAATTAAATGTTGGAAACATGGTGGACATGGGGAACAAACCTTTTTACAAGTGGTAGAAAATAGTTGTAACCCTGGTTTTGTTGTCATGGGACAAAAAATTGGAAAAGAAAAATTATTTCAATATATCCGTAAATTTGGATTTGGTGAAAAAACAGGAATTGATTTAAATGGAGAAGCATCTGGAATCTTATTTTCTCTAGATCAAGTTGGCCCTGTGGAACTTGCTACAACTTCCTTTGGGCAAGGTGTCAGTGTCACGCCAATTCAACAAATTACGGCCGTAAGTGCTGCCATTAATGGTGGAAAGTTATTAACGCCTTATATTGTAAAAAGTTTAAATGAACCCGAAACAAATACCACCATCAAAGAAACAAAGCCAAAAATAAAAAGAAAAGTAATTAGTGAAGAAACAAGCAAAAAAGTAAGAAGTACTTTAGAAAGTGTCGTTACCAATGGAACTGGTCGTCCTGCTTATATTGAAGGATATCGTGTTGGAGGAAAAACAGGAACTGCACAAAAAGTAAAAGATGGGCATTATATGGTAGGAAACTATATTACTTCCTTTATGGGCTTTTTACCAGCCAATGATCCAGAGATTGTAGTCTATGTCGCAATTGATAATGCCAAAGGAGTTACGCAATATGGTGGTACTGTCGCTGCCCCTATTGTAAAAACTATTTTAGAAGATGCGATTGTAGCTTTAGATATTAAAAAACCAGGAGGAGATACAGAAAAGAAATATAATTATTTAGATAAAAAATATAAAACAGTTCCAAATGTAGTAAATATGAGTGTTAAAGAAGCAACAGAAAAATTAAAAGATTTTAAAGTAGAATACTCTGGGAATGGTGATAAAGTAACATATCAGTCTCCAAAAGCAAAATCTAGAATTTATGAGGGAGAAACAGTAAGACTCATGCTATCAAACTAAAACATATTTTCATATAAAAGAGAATATAATAAACTAACAGGACTGGGGTGAAAACAATGTTATTACTCTCTAAAGCAGTATTCGCACTTATGATTGGTTTTTTTATCTCTCTCATCTGTGCCCTTTTATTTATCCCAATATTAAAAAAAATTAAAGCAGAACAAACAGTTAATTCTTATTTAAGAGAAGCACATCAAAAAAAACAAGGAACACCAACCATGGGAGGAATTATATTTATTGTAGCTACCATGATTTCTATGTTACTTCTATATTATTTTGAAAAAATTACTATGAACTATTCTATTTTCATTATTTTCATTACCTTTCTTGGTTATGGACTCATTGGTTTCATTGATGATTATTTAATTATTAAAAATCATAATAACAAAGGGCTTACTGAAAAACAAAAATTACTTTTTCAATTAATTATTTCTGTAATCTTCTTTTATTTATTTATGATATCAGGAAATGAACCACTTCTATGGATTCACACTTTTCATATTAAAATTGATATTGGATGGTTATATGGTGTATTTATCTTATTTCTATTACTAGCTAGTAGTAATGCCGTTAATTTAACCGATGGATTAGATGGACTAGCGGGAGGATTATCGGTTATTTCTTATCTTACCTTTGGTATGATTGCTTTTTCTACAGGATGGTTAGAAGGATATGAAACAGTTGGTTGTTTTTGTTTTATTTTAGTTGGTGCCCTCTTAGGATTTCTCGTATTTAATGTATCTCCTGCAAAAGTATTTATGGGAGATACTGGTTCTCTTTCTCTAGGAGCAACTCTTGGTGCACTTGCTATTTTAACAAGACATGAACTTCTCTTGATTATTATAGGAATTGTCTTTGTCATTGAAACATGTAGTTGTATTTTACAAAGATATTATTATAAACTCACCCATAAACGATTATTTCCTATGGCTCCTCTTCATCATAGTTTTGAAAAAAAAGGCTGGAATGAACGAGATATTGTCAAACTATTCTGGATCATTGGTCTATTTGGTTCTATGATAGCACTCGCATTTGGAGTGTGGCTATGAAAAAACATTTTGATTATCCCCTATTCATTAGTGTTCTTATCATTTCCATATTTGGACTGGTTATGATTTACTCTGCTTCTTATGTTTGGGCTGAATATAAATTTCAAGACCCATTTAAATTTGTAAAAAATCAAGGTATTTTCTTTCTTCTAGGAATCTTTCTAGTGTTATCTATTCAAAAAATTCCCTTTTCCTTTTTTCAAAAACATTGTAAAACATTCTTTATAATTTGTATTATTTTATTAATTGGTGTTTTAATTCCTGGAATTGGTAGTGTTCGTAATGGAAGTCGTAGTTGGTTTGGAATCGGTTCTTTTGGTATTCAACCCAGTGAATTTACCAAGCTTGCATTGATTCTCTTTACTGCCAATTATTTAACCAAAAACGAAAAGAATATGAAACATTTTAAAAAGGGTATCTTACCTATTTTAGGACTTACATTACTCATTTTCTTATTAATTATGTTACAACCAGATTTTGGAACAGGAATGATCCTTGTTATGTCTATTATGGGACTACTATTTATCGGTGGAGTTCCACTTTCCTTCTTTTTAAAACTTGGTGCTCTAGGTATTATCGGAATCGTAGGATTAATCTTAGCTGCTCCTTATCGTTTAACCAGAATCTTATCTTTTCTAAATCCATGGAAAGATCCTTTAGGCAGTGGTTTTCAAATTATTCAATCATTATATGCCATTGGACCAGGAGGATTATTTGGGTATGGATTTTTAAATTCAAGACAAAAACACTTTTATTTACCAGAACCACAAACCGATTTTATTTTCTCCATTATCAGTGAAGAATTTGGGTTTATGGGTATTTTAATTGTAGCAAGCCTATTTTTATTTATTATTTATAGAGGTTTTACCATTTCCAGAAATTGTTCAGAACCATTTCCTAAATATGTCGCTTTTGGTATTACCTTTCAAATTGCTTTTCAAGCTATCTTAAATCTTATGGTGGTGGTAGGATTAATTCCTGTTACCGGTGTTACTTTACCATTTTTATCCTATGGAGGTTCTAGCTTACTAATTACACTATGTGGAATTGGAATTCTTTTAAATATTTCTAGACAGCAAAAATAAAAATCTCATTTAAATATACAACTAAAAAATTACAATGTATTACATAGTATTGACATCGTAATATTTTATCGTATTATTGAAATAGAAATGGAGGAAACTGATGGAAACTTTAAATTTAAGTGTACGTGTTGATGCGAATGACAAAAAAAACTTTGAACAATTTTGTGATGAGATTGGCATGAATGTTTCTACTGCTATT
>CALVKP010000012.1 GCA_944332735.1 uncultured Bacilli bacterium
GCTGGTGGATATAACTTAATGCTTCCAAAAGAAGAAACATATCTATCAACAAAACAAGAATTATTAGAACGTATTATGGGACTTCTTGGTGGTCGTGTTGCCGAAGAAATCGTATTTAACGAAGTAACAACAGGAGCACATAATGATTTTGAACAAGCAACAAAAATTGCTCGTGCTATGGTAACAGAATATGGTATGAGTGATTTAGGACCAGTTCAATTTGAACATCAGGAAAGTAGTGTGTTCTTAGGTAGAGATTATAACAAGAGTCGTAATTTCTCAGGCCAAGTTGCTTTTGAAATTGATCAAGAACAACGTAAGATTATCAATGATTGCTATGAAAAAGCAAAAAAAGTAATTAAAGAAAATCGTAAATTACTTGATTTGATTGCAAATGCTTTACTTGAAAATGAAACACTAACAAAAGAACAAATCGATTACTTAGTAGAACATGGTAAAATGCCAGAAGAAGAACATAACGATGATGATAGTCAAAATTATGATGATACGATGACTTCTGATTTTGAAGAACTTTCTTATCAAGATTTGAGTCAAGAACTTCTTTATGAATTATGTCAAGAAAGAAATATTGATGCGAATAAAGATATGGATAAAGAAACTTTAGTTAAATTATTACAAGAAGATGATAAAGAGGACGAATAATCCTCTTTTCTTTTTTAAATATAAAAACAATTGTTGAAAAATAAAAAAAAAATGAGATATAATGAACATATAATAGAAAGAGGGTTTCTATCATGAGAAAAAGCGTTGAAAAATTTTCAAAATTATTTATTTGTTTATTGGCACTTGTATTTGTTGTAACGGGTTGTGGTTGTGATAAGAAAGAAACTACTAAAGAAGAAAATAAAACAGTAGAATCTAAGGTAACAACATTAGATGATCAAACAATAGAAGGATTAAAAATTTCTGGTTTTAGTATTACATATAATGATGGTATTAGTAAAATTGTTGCTAATGTAGAAAATACAACAGATCAGACAATTGCTCTTACGAATATTGGTATTAGCCTTTATGACAAAGATAATGAATTGTTAATCGAAACTTTAGGTTATATCGGTGATAGTATTGAACCGGGTGATAACAAACAAATTATTTCAGATGTAACTGAAGATTTAAGAAGTGCGAAAAAAGTAGAGTATAAAATTGCAAGATAAGTTCTTGCTTTTTTATTTGAAACATGGACAATGATTAGAAACTTTGATACAATATAAGTTAGATATGATTAGAAAATGGTGGTTTTATGGGAAAGGTAATTTCGCTTGTAAATCAAAAGGGCGGAGTTGGAAAAACAACTTCAAGTATTAATTTAGCTGCATCCCTTGGAGTATTAAAAAAGAAAGTATTATTAATAGATTTAGACCCACAAGGGAATACAACAACAGGAGTAGGAATCAATAAAGCAGATATTAATAAAAGCATTTATGATTTAATAATTGATGAAGCAACATTAGATGAGGTTATCGTAAAAACAAAATTTAAAAATTTGTATGTAATCCCAGCTACCATCAATTTAGCAGGTGCTGATATTGAATTAATTGATAAAAGTAAAATGGATCCTACTTTTGTAAAAGGAGCCCAATTAAAAAAATATATCGATGAAATTAGAGATGTATTTGATTTCATTATTATTGATTGTCCTCCTTCTTTAGGGATTTTAACAACCAATGCTTTAACTGCATCTGATAGTGTGATTATTCCAGTTCAATGTGAGTTTTTTGCGTTGGAAGGAATTATGCAGCTATTAAATACGATTATGTTAGCTCAAAAGAATTTGAATCCAAATTTAATGATTGAAGGAGTATTGTTAACGATGTTGGATTCTAGAACAAATCTAGGATTAGAAGTTGTAGAAGATATTAAAAGTTATTTTAAAGAGCGTGTTTATGATACCATTATTCCAAGATTAGTTCGTTTATCAGAAGCACCAAGTCATGGGGAACCAATTTTGGTATATGATCCACAAAGTAGAGGCACAGAAGCTTATTTAAATCTTGCAAAGGAAGTGATTGAAAGAAATGGAAACTAGAAAAAGAGCGTTAGGAAAAGGTTTAGAACAATTATTTAACTCCGAAGCAATTGATGTAAATGAACTTGAAAAGCAAATTTATGAAACAACTCCAAAGGAAGAAATTGTAGAACTCGATATGAATGAATTAAGACCAAATCCATATCAACCTCGTACTGTTTTTAATGAAGAACATTTACAAGAACTTGCAGCTTCTATTAAAGAACATGGTGTTTTTCAACCAATTATTGTAAAGAAAAGTATTAAAGGGTACGATATTATTGCTGGAGAACGCCGTTATCGTGCCAGCAAAATGGCAGGTCTTACTAAAATTCCAGCTATTATTAGGTCATTTACTGATAGTCAAATGATGGAAATCGCACTTTTAGAAAATTTACAACGTGAAAATTTAAGTCCGATTGAAGAGGCAAAAGCATATCAAAGTATGATTGATCATCTTCATTTGACACAAGATGAGTTATCAAAAAAAGTTGGAAAAAGTAGAAGTCATTTAACAAATATGTTAGGGCTCTTACGTTTACCAAAAGAGGTTCAAGATTTAGTAAATAATGAGAAATTATCAATGGGGCATGCCAGAGCTTTAAGCAAATTAGAAGATGAGAAAGAAATATTAAAGATGGCTCATGAAATTACGGAAAAGAAATTGCCTGTTCGCGCAGTAGAGGATAAAATTCAAGAGGGAACTTTTGAAAAAAAAGTAAAAATACACCGTCGTGAGACTCCACAGAAGTTAGATTATAAATATGCAGAAGATTTGTTACGTGATAAATTAGATACGAAAGTTCGTATTCGTGATAAAAAGATAGAAATTCATTTTACGAATGTTGCAGATTTAAATCGAATTTTAGAAATTATGTAAGTAAAGGAGTCATAATCTATGGAAGGAATTTTAAATTTATTAAACACTATTTCTGAGAAAGTAATGGTAAAAGAAATTATAGGACCAATTTTAGTTATTTGTATTTCTATTTTGTTAAATGGCATTATTAAAAATTTTGTCCATCGTTTCTTTCATATTGATAAGAAAAAATTAAAAACAAAAGAAGAAAAAAGAACAATTACAGTTGTTTCATTAATTACAAATATTATAAAATATGTAATTATTTTAATTGATGTTCTTATTATATTAGGAATTTACGGTATTCCGACTGCATCTATTATTGCTTCTTTAGGAGCTGTTGGAGTAGTATTAGGACTTGCTTTACAAGATACATTAAAAGATTTTGTATCAGGTTTTTTCATTATTACAGATAATTTATATCGTATGGGTGATTGGATTGAAGTTGGTAATTTCGAAGGTGAAGTGATTAACATTGGCTTAAAAACAACCCAAATTCGTGCTTATACTGGAGAAGTAAAGATTATTTCTAATCGTACTGTTACAGAGGTAATTAATTATAATTTATCAAATACGCTTGCGATTGTTGATATACCAATTCCATACGAAGAAGATTATGAAAAAGCAGAACAAGTGTTAGAAAAATTATGTGTGAAATTGACTGATACTTTAGATAAGATTAGAGGAAATGTTACTTTACTTGGTATTAATGAATATAACGATAAAGGACTTGTATATCGCATTACAGTGGATACTGTTCCTACTGAACATTTTGGTGTACAAAGGGAGATTAGAAAACAAGTAAAGCAAGAATTAGATAAGAATAAAATACAGATGGGATATCCACAGGTGGTGGTACATAATGGAAAAAGAATATAAATTAGGAAGTATTGTAACAATGAAAAAAGAACATCCTTGTGGAACAAATGAATGGGAGATTATACGAGTAGGAGCAGATATTAAAATCAAATGTCTTAAATGTGGAAGAACCATTATGATGCCTCGTATTGAATTTAACCGAAAATTAAAGAAAGTATTAAAATGATAGGAGGCACTATGAAAATAAATAGTAGAAAAAAAGGAAAAAGTTTAAACCCTATTTTTACAATTGTTATATTGACTTTTATAATTATGCTTGTAAGCTTTCTATTTTCTATTTTAGGAATTGAAGGTCATAAGAGTACGATTGTAAATGATAGTTTAGAATCATCTTTAACAACCGTAAAAAATATTTTTTCGCTAGATGGGATTCATTTCTTGTTTGGTAGTATTGTAAATTCATTTACTGCATTTGAACCCCTTTCTTATTTAGTATTATCATTAATTGGTATTAGTATTGGGTCAGCCAGCGGCTTGTTTCAAAAATTATTTTCACCATTAAAGAAGCTTCGTATCAGTGTTTTAACTTTTATGCTTCTTCTTATATCTATTGTATCTAATATTATTGGTGAATATAGTTTTATGTTGCTAATTCCACTGGCTGGTGTTATGTATCAATATGCTTCTAAAAATCCAATGTTAGGAATTATGACAGCCTTTTTAGGGACAAGTATTGGTTATGGAACGAATATTATTTTTACTTATGATGATTATACTTTAGGTATGTTAACGCAAGTGGCGGCAAATGCTACTGTGGATGAAAATTATGTTTTTAATTTGTTGTCGACTAGTATTATAGGACCTGTTTCAACCTTAATTTTGGCTTTTATAGGTACTATCATTATCACTAAATTTTTAGCTCCTAAATTACCTAAGAAATGTCACATTGATGATGAGGCAGTATATCATGATTCAAAAGTTGCGGCTCGTATTAGTGGTGTTTTATTTATTTTAATCGCACTAGTAATTGGGTATATGATTATTCCAGGGTTACCCGGTTCAGGAGCTTTATTAGATCATAATGAAACAGAGTATATTGCTCAGTTGTTTAGTTTAAATGCTCCATTTCGAATGGGAATTATCTTATTTATTACAATTATTTTAGTTTTATGCTCATTTATATATGGAATTATATCTGGTAATTTGAAATCTACAGAAGATTGTGGATTAGGTTTGTCGAAGGAATTTAAAAATGTAGGGTATTTATTTGTATTACTTTTCTTTGTTTCTAATATGTTGGCAATCTTAAATTGGACTAATTTAGGTAGCGTGATTACAACAAGATTAGTTGATTTTATAAGTACATTACAGATTTCTGGAATGCCATTGATTTTAGCTGTATTTATAATTATTATCATTGCAAGTATTTTGATTCCAGGAAATATAGAAAAATGGACTTTGTTATCTCCAATCGTAATTCCATTATTTATGCGTGCTAATATAACTCCAGATTTTACTCAATTCTTATTTAAAGCAGCAGATGGAATTGGTAAGAGTATTTCTCTATTCTTTGTTTATTTTATTATTATGGTTGGTTTCTTACAAAAGTATAATGCTGAAAGAAAAGAAGAAATTACTTTATTTGGAACATTAAAACTTTTATTTCCATCCATTTTATTATTTACAATTGTATGGATATTGATTATAATAGGTTGGTATTTAGTGGGATTACCATTAGGAATGAATACAATGCCAACACTATAAGGGGGAATCGAAATGAGTTTGACAGCAGGAATTGTAGGCCTTCCAAATGTTGGAAAGTCTACTTTATTTAATGCAATTACAAAAAAACACATTCTAGCAGCCAATTATCCATTTGCTACAATAGAACCAAATGTCGGGGTAGTAACTGTACCGGATCATCGTTTAGATGTGCTAACAGAACTTGTTCATCCTGCAAGAACGATACCTACTACATTTGAATTCACTGACATTGCAGGTCTTGTAAAAGGTGCTTCTTTAGGAGAGGGTTTAGGAAATAAATTTTTAAGCCATATTCGTGAAGTAGATGCGATTGTAGAAGTAGTAAGATGTTTTGAGGATGGAAATATTACGCATGTCGAAGGACAAATTGATCCTATACGTGATATTGAAATTATTCATGTAGAATTAATTTTAGCCGATTTGGAAGTGATTGATTCAAGGCTTGGCCGTCTTGGTAAAAAAGCAGAAATGACGAAAGATAAAGCAACGTTATTAGAAGTAAATCTAATGAAACGTTTGAAAGAAAATTTAGAAAAAAATATTCCAGCTCGTGCTCTTGAATATACAGAAGATGAGTTGAAATTGTTAAAATCATTTAATTTATTGACTATGAAACCAATCATATACGTTTCTAATGTCAAGGAAACAGAAATATTAGAAGAAAATGAATATGTGAAACAGGTAAAGGAATACGCAGAAAAAGAAAAAGCGGAAGTAATTGTTGTTTGTGCGAAAATAGAAGAAGAATTAAGTGAATTAGAAGAGGAAGATAAAAACTTATTTCTCCAAGATTTAGGGTTACAAGAAAGTGGACTTGATCAATTGATTCGTGCAACATATTCATTATTAGGGTTAGCTACTTATTTTACAGAAGGTACAGATGAAGTCCGAGCTTGGACGTTTAAAAAAGGTATGAAAGCTCCTGAATGCGCTGGTATTATTCACACTGATTTTGAAAAAGGATTTATTAAAGCAGAAGTAATGAGTTATAATGATTTTGCTGAATTAAAATCAGAAAAAGCAGTAAAAGAAGCAGGAAAGCTTCGACTTGAAGGTAAAGATTACATCATGCAAGATGGAGATATTTGTTTGTTTCGATTTAATGTTTAATTATTATAGAATTTTCTATAATAATTTTTATTTTCCAGCAAAAAAGTAAACCTATACTCAAAAACATCAATTGTTTTCATAGGTATTATAGAAAGTGTGAAAAATTTATTTACAATTTACATATTATTTGTTATAATCTTAAGCGAGTATGAATTTACTCCTTGCTTTTGATTGTTCAAAAGCCATTTAGACCACAAGGAGGTGTAAAAATGAGAGAATACGAAATCATGTTTATCGTAAGACCTACTTTATCTGAAGAAGATACTAAGAAAGTGATTGAAAACTTCAAAAATGTTTTAACAAATCATGGAGCTACAATTACTGGTGAAACAGATATGGGCCAAAGAGAATTAGCTTACGAAATTAAAAAATGTAAAAGTGGATACTATTACGTATTAACTTTAAGTGCGAATGATGATGCAGCTATCAAAGAATTTGATCGTTTAGCTCTAATTAGCAATGATGTTATTCGTCATTTAATCACAAAAATTGAAAAATAAAGGAGATACGTTTTATGAATCGAGTATTATTAATCGGTAGATTAACTATAAAACC
>CALVKP010000013.1 GCA_944332735.1 uncultured Bacilli bacterium
TGGTGTGTATGAAAAAAAGAAGAAAATTAAAGAAAAAACCAGTGATTATTTTAGTAATTAGTATATTACTAATTGTTTTTTTCATTTGGTTTATAACATTGTTTGGTGCTGTATCAAGTAAATCAGAGCCAGTAACATTAACTGTTGAAAAAGGGCAAAATTATTATTCGATTGCTGCCACTTTAAAAGAAAAGGGATTAATTCGTTCTGAATTTGCTTATAAACTCTACTTACGTATACAGAAATTAGCTCCATTAAAAGAAGGAAACTATAATTTGAATAAAAATATGGATTTAAAAACTTTGATTCATAGTTTAGCAGGTGATGAGAAATTTCATACTGGAGAAATTACGATTACTTTTCCAGAAGGAAAAAATATGAGACAAGTTGCGGCTATTATTGCAAATCATACGAATCATACAGAGGAAGAAGTATTTACTCTATTACAAGATGAGACTTATTTAAATGAATTGATTCAAAAGTATTGGTTTATTACGGATGAAATTAAAAATCCAAGTATTTATTATTCTCTAGAAGGATATTTATTACCTGATACATATCGTTTTACAAATGAAGATGTTGAAATAAAGAAAATCTTTGAGAAAATGTTAGACGCTATGAATCAGAAATTAACACCATATCAATCTCAAATTGAAGCAAGTAATTATTCATTTCATCAAATTTTAACAGTTGCTTCTATGTCAGAATTAGAGGCAAGTACTGATAGTGATCGTAGTATGGTATCACGTGTTTTCTATAACAGATTAGAACAGAATATGACTCTAGGTAGTGATGTTACAACTTATTATGGAGCTAAAATAAATATTGGAGAACGTGATTTATATATGTCAGAAATTACCGAGGCGAATGCTTATAATACACGTAGTGCAGCTTCTAGTGGACACTTACCAGTAGGACCTATATGTAATCCAGGAATTCAGACAATTATAGGAGCAATTCATCCAGAAGCAAATCATTATTACTATTTTGTAGCTGATAAAAATAAAAAAGTATATTTTACCGAAACAAGTAGAGAACATGAAAATATTGTTGCAAAATTAAAAGAACAAGGTTTGTGGTTAACATGGTAATAAAAGATTTAGAAGATTATGCAAAAGAAAATCATGTACCCATTATGGAACATGATGGGATTGAATTTTTAACGAAGTATATAAAGGAACATGAAGAGATCAAAAATATTTTAGAAATTGGTTGTGCCATTGGTTATTCAGCTATTCGTATGGCTTTAATCAGAGATGATATTCATGTAACAACGATTGAAAGAGATCAAGAACGTTATTTGAAAGCAAAAGAAAATGTAAGTGCATTTCATTTAGAAGATCGTATTACAATTTTATTTCAAGATGCTTTAGAAGTAGAATTAAACGAACAATATGATTTCATATTTATCGATGCAGCTAAAAGTCAGTATATTAAATTCTTTGAAAAATTTACACCATTGTTAAGTGAAAATGGGGTAGTTTTCTCAGATAACTTATTATTTCATGGTTATACCAAACAAAAAGAGAGAATAGAAAGTAAAAATTTAAGACAATTAGTACAGAAAATTAGAAAATATATTGTTTATCTAAAAGAAAATAAGAACTATGTGACTGAATTTTATG
Organism: uncultured Bacilli bacterium; assembly: GCA_944332735.1. Taxonomy (GTDB): domain Bacteria; phylum Bacillota_I; class Bacilli_A; order RF39; family UBA660; genus UMGS2016. The sequence goes on from CALVKP010000013.1 coordinate 1,626, forward strand.
ATGTTGGTGATGGGATTGCTGTAACAAAGAGACGTTGATTGTCTCTTTTTTTGACAAATAAAATAAAAAGTGATATTCTATTTCGCAGGTTTAAAGGGGGCATTGTTATGAAGAGGAAGTATTTACAATTAAAAATATTGTGGGCACTTTTGTGTGCTAGTAGTATTACTGGTCTAACAATGGTGAAAGCAAATCAAAATGAGGTAGATAGTGACGTTGCTGAAACGACGCTTGAGAATAGTGAATTATTAAACCGTTTTCATGATTTTTTAGATGATACGGATAGTGAATTTGAAACTTATGTACAAAATGTAGCTACTACTTTAAGTTTAGATCCAAATACTGCACTTTCTTACGTTTATCAAAATATTTCAAGTTTATCAAGTTCTAAACAAATTAGTGCAGATATTGTTCGTATGTTAGCGCAATTAAAATACCAAAATACACCATTACCAAGTAATATGGGAACAAATTGGACGCTTACTGATTATTCTAATTATTTAAATACAGAAGAAGGGCAAAGACAATTACAACTTTGTAATATATATGGAATGGATCCCCATTTATTATTTGCACTAGAGAAAGTAGAATCAAACTTAGATCATTATAATCACATCGGTACTTATGATGCGAATGGAAAGTACTTATTTGCAGTTGGAATTACGCAACAAGAAAGAGCTAATTTTTACAGTGTAAATGCCAGTGCGGAAGAAATTGCCTCTAAACCACCACGTACTGGATATAATTATGAGACAAATCAAATAGATTCTATTCCTTTATGTGAGGATCAATTAAACGACTTTGATACCAATGTCAAATTAGGAATTATGGCTTTAAATGGAGCTCTGGGATTATCAGATTATGATATTTCATATGCTTTAGATATTTATAACAAAGGAAAAGTAGGTGCTGATCGTTTTCGTGAACAAGGAATTGTCAGTGGAAGTCCTGTTTATGTATCATCGGTATATCAAAATATTGTAGTACCATATTTTGTATTTCAGACAAGCCCACAAGAAATGATGATTGTTGATTTAAATACCAATCAGAAACTCCATTGTTCGTTACTTACAAATGATGTATTAAAACCATATTGTGATGAATATCTTTCTTTTTTAACACAATTAAATGAACAAAAAATAAGTCAAGATATGATTGATACAGAAGTGCAAAAAAGTTTGACTAAATAATTGGTTTACATAAGAGAGATTCATTTCTCTTTTTTTTGAAATTTGGTATAATAAGAAAGTTGGTGATGTTATGAAAAAATTAGTCGTTCCAAGTAGTATTCAAACAATTCAAGATGAACTTTTTTTTGCGGATGCTTTCTTATTTGGGGTAAAGAATTTATCTGTACATTTTGAACATACATATTCATTGGATGAATTAAAATCAGTGATTAATTCATTAAATAAACAAGGAAAAGAAGTTTTTTTATCGTGTAATAAAAATTATGACCGCAATGATTTAGAAAAATTGGATGAGGTTCTAAAAGAGATTGAATTATTGCCAGTTACTGGTGTATTTTTCTACGATCTTTCTGTTTTGGAATATGTTCAAGAAAAATATCCAAATATTACCTTAGTATGGGATCAAGAACATATGACGACTAATTATTTTAGTGCTAATTTCTATGAAAGACAAGGAGTAAAGGGAATTTCTCTTTCTACCAATTTAACATTAAAAGAAATTATAGAAATCAAAGATAAAACAAATATGTTTTGTATCGCACCTCTTTTTGGTTATTATCCGATGTTTGAAAGTAAAAGACATCTTGTAAAAAATTATTTAGAAACATTTTCTTTAGAAGATCATCATGGACATTACAAACTGGAAAAAGAAGGAAAAACTTATCCGATTATGGATCATAAATTTGGAACAACGGTTTATACCTCTGTTCCTTTAAATGCTATGAAAGAATCAAAAGTATTAAAAGATCATGGAATAGATTATTTGTTATTTCAAGAACAGTTATTAGACCATGATTTATTTATAGAAATATTAAAATGTTATGAACAATATTTAAATCGTGGAGAAGAAAAGTGGATTCGTAAAATAGATCAATTATTAGAAGGGAAATATGATCTCGGATTTTTATATAAAGAGACGATATATAGGGTGAAGAAAAATGGATAAAAGAGTAGAGTTATTAGCACCCGCTGGTTCTTTAGAAAGCTTAAAATGGGCTATTTTATATGGTGCTGATGCAGTATATGTAGGAGGACCTGGGTTTGGGCTTCGTGCTAATGCCACTAATTTTACAATCGATGAATTAAAAGAAGGGGTTATATTTGCCCACCAACACCGAAAAAAAATATATGTTACAGTAAATATTGTAATGCATAATCAAGAAGTTGAAAAATTAGATGATTATTTAAAAAAATTAGAAGAGATTCAAGTAGATGCATTAATTATTAGTGATCCAGCAATTATTCAATATGCGAAAGAACATACCTCATTAGAATTACACGTTTCAACACAACAATCAACTTTAAATTATCTTGGTGTCAAATATTTAAAAAAATTAGGTGCAAGCCGAGTTGTTTTAGCCCGTGAAGCAACCAAAGAAGATATTGAAGATATTAAAAAACACGTTGATATCGAAATAGAAACTTTTATTCATGGAGCAATGTGTGCTTCATTTAGTGGTCGTTGTGTCTTATCAAATTATTTAACAGCCCGTGATTCTAATCGTGGTGGTTGTAGTCAAATTTGCCGTTGGGATTTTGATTTATTAGAAGATGGTAATAAGAAAGAAGGAGAAAAACCTTTTACTTTTTGTACGAAAGATCTTTCTATGATTACAAAAATTCCAGAGATGATAGAATTAGGAATTGATTCTTTCAAAATTGAGGGAAGAATGCGTTCTATTTATTATATCGCAACGGTTGTAAGCACTTATCGTAATGTCATAGATGCATATTATGAGAATAAGCTCACGAGTGATATGATCGAAGATGCGAAAAAGATATTAGATGCGGTTGCAAATCGTGAGAGTACGGTTCAATTTTTTGATGGATATTATGGCAAAGATTGTCAATATTATAATGGTAGATTAGAATATTCTAATCAGGATTTTCTAGGCATTGTTCTAGATTATGATGAAGATAATCATTTAGCTAAAATAGAACAACGCAATTATTTTAAAGTAGGGGATGTTGTTGAAGTGTTTGGACCAAATCATTTTGTCAACATTTTAAAATTATCACATATATATGATGAAGAGCATAATCCAATAGACATTGTAAATCATCCTCGCCAAGTTGTATATATTAAGACAGAACAACCGCTACATGTCAATGATTTAATGAGAATGAAAAAAAGAGATTGACAAAATGATTATTTCGTAGTATTATTTTGTAGATTTCATAGAAAGAAAGAAGATCAGAGGTGAAAGTATGCAAACAAATACAAAAGAAATTTATTTAACTGAGAAAGGTTATGATGATATAAAAAAACAATTGGATGAATTAAAACTTGTAAAGCGTCCTGAAGTAATTCAAGCTTTAAAAGAAGCACGTGCATTAGGAGATTTAAGTGAAAATGCAGAGTATGATGCAGCTCGTCAGGAACAAGCACAAGTAGAAGGTAAGATTGCAGAATTAGAAATGATGTTAGAAAAAGCAACGATTGTAAAAAATACAAATAAAGATACAATTGGAATTGGTTCTACTGTTAAAATCTGTTATGTAGATGACGATGAAGAAGAAGAATATACAATTGTAGGAAGTAAAGAAGTAGATCCGTTTGCTGGTAAAATTTCTAATGAAAGTCCAATTGCTCAAGCAATTTTAAATCATAAAGTAAATGATGTTGTAGATGTTGTAAGTCCTGCTGGTAGTTATCCAGTTAAGATTTTAGAGATTTGCTAGAATAAAAGTCAGAAAAGACTTTTATTTTCTTGTATTTACTTGAAAATAACGAGAATATTCGTTATACTATTGGTTGTAAGGAAAGGTGTTAAAGAATGAAAAAAGAATTTACAATTGAAGTAAAAGGAAAAGATTGGGAAGAAGCATTAGATAAAGCGTTTCAAAAAGCTGTAAAAAATGTAAAAATAGATGGATTCCGTAAAGGAAAAGCTCCTAAAGAAATCTTTTTAAAGAAATATGGAAAAGAATCATTATATTTAGATGCAGCTGATATTGTACTTCCTGATGCATATTCTAAAATGTTAGAAGAACATAAAGATGAAGAATTAGTTGCTCAACCTGATATTACTTTAAAATCTATCGATGATAAGAAAGTTGTATTTAATTTTATTTTAACAACAAGACCAGAAGTAAAATTAGGAAAATATAAAGGGTTAAAAGTTAAGAAAGAAAAGGTTGAAGCAACAGAAGATGAAATTAATGCAACAATTGAACAAATGAGAAGTCGTTATGCAGAAGTTATGCCAAAAGAAAATGGTACTGTAGAAGATGGAGATACTGCAATTATTGACTTTGAAGGATTTAGAAATGGAAAAGCATTTGATGGTGGAAAAGGAGAAAACTACAGTTTGAAAATTGGAAGCCATACATTTATTCCTGGGTTTGAAGAACAATTAATTGGAATGAAAACAGGAGAAGAAAAAGAAATTGAAGTGACTTTTCCAAAAGATTATCACAGTGAAGAATTAAAAGGAAAGAAAGCAACATTTAAAGTAAAAGTGAACGATGTTAAAACTACTGTGATTCCAGAAATAGGAAAAGAATTCTTTGAAGATTTAGGAATGGAAGGTGTCGATTCTCTAGAATCATTGAAAGAAGAGATTAAGACACATATTTTAGCTCGTAAAGAAGTAGATAGTGAAAATAAATTTATTGATGCTTTATTAGATAAAGTATGTGAAGGGTTAAAAGTAGAAATTCCAGAAGTTATGACTGAAGAAGAAGTAAGTCGTATTTTAAGACAATATGAAGAGAATTTAAAAATGCAAGGACTTACATTACAACAATTCTATCAATTTACAAATTCTGATGAAGCTACATTAAGAGATCAAATGAAAGAAGAAGCAAATAAACGTATTTTAGCTCGTTTCGCTTTAGAAGAGATTGCTAAAGCAGAAAAGATTGAAATATCTGATGAAGAAGCAGAAAAGGAAGCAGAAGATTTAGCAAATAAATACCAAATGAAAGTAGAAGATTTCAAAACAGAATTTGGTGGAATTGAAATGGTAAAATATGATATGAAAATGCGTAAAGCGATTGATGTATTAAAGGAGAACAATTAGTTCTCTTTTTTGTCTCTTTTATGTCTAGTTATACAAACTTTTTTTAAAATAATTGTAAAAGTAATTGAAATCGATTATAATATTAGTATTGGAGTAGTGAAGATATGGAAATGAAAAAAGAATATCCAAAACATGTGGCGATTATTCTAGATGGAAATCGTAGATGGGCAAAAGAAAGAGGTCTTACTGGACTGCAAGGGCATAAAGCGGGTTTTGATAATATTAAACGTCTTAGTACTTATATTTTGAATCAGGGGACAGAAGTATTAAGTGTGTTTGCTTTTTCTACTGAGAATTTTAACCGTAGTAAAGAAGAAGTAAATTATTTGATGGATTTATTTGTAAATAAATTTCGTTCAGAAAAAAAATATTATCAGGATAAAAATATTAAAGTTGTTTTTTCAGGAAGAGAAGCTTTGCTTCGTTCAGATGTGTTACAAGTAATTAGATCTTTGGAAGAAGATACAAAGAATAATACAGGTGGTATTTTTAATGTATGTTTAAATTATGGTGGTCAATACGAAGTAGTTGATGCTGTAAAGAAAATTGTTCGTGAAAATGTAGATGTAGAACAATTAACACCAGAGCTATTTCAACATTATTTATACCAAGATTTACCACCCATTGATTTATTAATTCGTACCAGTGGTGAAAAAAGATTATCGAATTTTATGTTATATCAAGCTAGTTATGCAGAACTTTATTTTACAGATACTTATTTTCCATCATTTGATGAAGAAGCATATGAACAAGCAATTGATGAATATTTAAAGAGAAATCGTAGATTTGGAGGAGATCAGAAATGAAAGTAAGATTAATCAGTGCGATTGTTGCTTTAGCAATATTTATACCTATTTTATTAACTGGAGGTTGGATTTTTGATATTGCTGTTTGTATTTTATCTATTTTAGCACTTAAAGAATTTATAGATATTAAAGAGACTAAGAAAAAAATTCCTGAGTTTATGAAATTTGTATCTTATCTTTTAATTGTATTAATTGTATTATTTAATTTAAGTAATGATGAGAATGTGTTTGCCATTGATTATAAAGTAGTAAGTGCTTTGATATTAGGTTGCTTATTACCAGTGATTGTATATCATGATCGTAAGTTTTATAGTATTAATGATGCCTTTTACTTAATTGGAGGAATTTTCTTTCTAGGAACATCATTTAGTTTATTTACTTTACTTCGTAATGCCGGACTTACGTTTGTGATTTATTTGTTACTCATTACAATGATTACGGATACATATGCTTATATTACAGGAATGTTAATTGGAAGACATAAATTATTACCAGAAGTAAGTCCAAAGAAGACTTGGGAAGGTAGTATTGGTGGAACTGTTATGGGAACTTTAGTAGGTGTTTGTTACTATATTACTGTAATTGATCCTAGTGTCTCTATGGTAGGAATTATTTTAACGACTGTTTTCTTGTCTATATTGGGACAGTTTGGAGATTTAGTATTTTCAAGTATTAAAAGATATTTTGGGAAAAAGGATTTCTCACAGATTATGCCTGGACATGGAGGGATATTAGATCGTTTAGATAGTATTATTTTTGTTGTGTTAGGCTTTATGTTTTTCATGAATTTATTATAAGGAGGAAAAATAGTTATGACATTGATTTATTTCATCTTGATTCTAGGAATTGTTGTATTAATTCATGAATTTGGACACTTTATCTTTGCGAAAAAAGCAGGGATTTATGTATATGAATTTTCGATTGGAATGGGTCCTCAGTTATTAAAGTTTCACCGTAAAAATGATGAAACAGAGTATTCAATTCGTCTTCTACCAATTGGTGGATATGTTCAAATGGCAGGGGAAGAGATTGAAGAGGATGATGATATTCCAAAAGAAAAACAAATGATTCATAAAAAATGGTATCAACGTTTTTTTACTGTGATTGCAGGAATTATGTTTAACTTTTTACTTGCCATTGTTATTTTCTTTATTGTAGGTCTTGTAAATGGAGTTCCAACTGAGACAACAACTGTTGCTGAAGTTACAAAAAATAGTGCTGCTTATAAAGCTGGACTACAAAAAGGGGATGTCATTTTAAAAATTAATGATAAAAATATTGTTTCTAGTGATCATTTGATGTTATTAGTACAAGTAAATGGCAAAGATAAAATGAATGTAACAATTGAACGTAATGGAAAAGAACAAGCAATTCAAATTACACCAAAGAAAGTAAAAACAGATGGTCAAGTAACATATCAATATGGTTTTAGTTTAAAAAATCATTTAGTACATAATGTATGGATGGCAGTTCAATATGGATTTACGAAAATGCTTAGTTTAATTCATCAGATGATATTAATTATCTGGTATTTGTTAATTGGAAAATTAAGTTTGTCATCACTAGCTGGTCCTGTTGGTATTTATAGTGTTGTAGATCAAACGGCGAAAGCAGGTTTCTTAAATCTTGTTTATTTAGTAGGATTTTTAAGTTTAAATGTAGGTTTTATCAATTTATTACCAATTCCAGCATTTGATGGAGGAAGGTTACTATTTCTAATTATAGAGAAGATAAAAGGTAGTCCTGTAAAGCCAAAGATTGAAAATACGATTCATGCGATTGGTTTTGTATTTTTAATGATATTAATGGTAGTAATTACATTTAATGATATATTAAGACTTTTACATTAAGTCTTTTTTTCTTCTTTTCAAATGGGTTATTATTTAGTATAATGTATCTGTATGAATAGGAGTGAGGTCATGCTTAAAGTAGATGGTATTACAAAATATTATGGAGATTTTCTAGCAGTTGATCATTTGTCTTTTGAAGTAAAACCAGGTGAAATATTTGGTCTACTTGGTGTAAATGGCGCTGGAAAGACAACCACATTTCGTATGATTATGGGACTTTTAGATCCAAGTGAAGGTAATATTACATTGGATGGGAAAAAAATTGACTATTCTGTTACCGATCAGATTGGTTTTCTAACAGAAGAGAGAAGTTTACTTACAAAGCTAACTGTAAGGGAACAATGTATTTATTATGGTACATTAAAAGGAATGAGTCATGACAAGATTATCAGTCGACTAAAAGAGTTATTAGAACGTTTTGAAATTCCTGAATATATTGATAAACCAATTAAACAATTATCAAAAGGAAACCAACAAAAAGTACAATTTATTACAGCAATTATTAATGAACCTAGATTACTTATTTTAGATGAACCATTTAGTGGTTTAGATCCATTTAATGTGGAACTGTTTAAAAATGAAATTAAACGAATGAGTGAATCAGGAAGTATGATTATTTTCTCATCACATCGTATGGAACATGTGGAATTATTTTGTAAAAAGTTAGTCATTATGTTACATGGTAAACCTGTCATAGAGGGATATTTACACGATATTAAAGAACAATATCGCAAGAAGAATATTTTTATTCGTGCAGAGATAGAACCAGAAAAATTAAAAGATGTAGATGGTGTTATTTCTGTAGATGTTAGACCAGATGAATATGAAGTGAAGATTCGAGATAATGAAGTAATTGATAAAGTATTTCAAGTGGTTTCTAAATATGCCAAACATGTTACGAAATTTGTGGTAGAAGAGCCATCATTGAATGAAATTTTCGTAGCGAAAGTAGGTGAAGAGTATGACAAATAATGAAAAGAAACCAAATAAGTTCTGGTTTTTAGTTGGTATGAGTTTAAAACGAAAAATAAAAACAAAATGGTTTTTATGGGCTAATATTTTATTATTTGTAGCCATTGCCTGCGCTTTTAATATTGATCATATTATAGAAGCTTTTGGTGGTGATTTTAACCAAAAAGAGACGATTTATGTCATTGATAAAACAGGAATGGGAACTTATGATATTTTTAAACAACAATTAGAGGTAACAAACACAACCCTACAAACAGAAGATCAACAAACTGTATTACAAAAAGAACAATCAAATAAACAAGAAGAATCTGATTATATTGTGAAAGAATTTACAAAAAGTGAAAAAGAAGCCAAAAAATTAGCAAAGAAAGATAAACATAATTATGTAATTGTTTTTGAAAATGATCCTGAACAAATTGTTAAAATAACATTGATTTCTAAAGATTATTTAGGTACTACTGATTCACAAGTAATCAATCAAGCAGTTAATAGTACAAAAATGGCTGTTGCGATTGCAAATTCTAATATTCCAGTATCTACTTTAGAAAAAATATATAGCCAAGCAGAAATAGAAAGAGTTATATTAACAAAAGATAAAACACCACAAGCAGAAGGAACATCCATTATTATGTCTACTGTCTTTCCGATGGTAATTTTACCATTTTTCATGTTAACTTTATTTTTAGTACAGATGATTGGTGCGGAAGTAAATGATGAGAAGACAACGAGAGGAATGGAAATTATTATTTCTAATGTTTCACCAAAACAACATTTCTTTTCTAAAATGATTGCTGGAAATGCTTTTATATTAATCCAAGGAGCATTGCTTGTTGTATATGCGATTGTAGGAGTTGTATTACGATTATTACTTGGTGGAGGAAATCCTCTTGGTGGTATGGGAAGTAGCTTTACAGGTATTATTGATGCTTTAAAAGTATCTGGAGTTCTAGACAAATTAGTTTATATTGTGCCACTTACCTTAATCTTAATGATTGTTACATTTATTGCATATTCATTATTAGCTGGTATTTTAGCAAGTATGACAACAAATATAGAAGATTTCCAACAGTTGCAGACACCAATTATGATTATCTCTTTAGTTGGATATTATCTAGCAATATTGGCCAATGTCTTTGGCGGTTCTATTTTTATTAAAATATTAGGTTTTATTCCATTTATTTCAGCTATTTTAGCGCCATCTTTATTAGTAATTGGTCAATTTGGTATATTAGAAGTAATTATCGCTATTATGTTAGTGATACTTACAAACTTCCTATTAATTCATTATGGACTTCGTATTTATAAAGTTGGTATTTTAAATTATTCGTCTGAAGGATTATGGAAAAAAATGTTAAAAGCATTAAAAGGGTAAATTTGCATTTCCCTTTTTTTTGTGGTAATATATAGCTCACCAATGAGAAAAGGGGGATATTATGATCGATAAAATTAATATTCAAGGAAATAAAATGTATACAATTTCCAAAAATGCGAAAGTAAATTCTATGCCATTCACAGAGAATAATGTAAACTATATAAAATCACAAAATAAAATAGAACATTATCAGAAATTTATAAATAAGAATGAAATGTTACAACAAGAATGTGCAAATGATGAAACATTACTCGGAAAGAAAAAGTGGATTGGACGTTTGATTGCAATCCTATCAACATTACTTTTCTTTATCCTTGTAATTGGTTTTGCACCCTTAACACCACTTATTTCTAATGCTGCTCTTTTGAGTTGGGTTGCTTTGTTTGCTGGTGGTATTACTGTTGGAAGTCATTATCAAAAATTGCAAAAAAAATGTCTTGATGAATACTCCATTTTAGATCAAATTAATATGGAATTACAAAAACGCTTGGAAAAGGAAAAAAGAAATTTAAACTTATATTCATTAGATTTTAGAAATGAGAAAAAGAAATTTCAAAGTAAAGAAGAACAACATCATTATGAAGATAGTGTTAATTATCAATTAAAAGAACAATATCAGCAATTACGTCATGAATTAATCGACCTTTGTCAAGAAATGGAACAAGAATATTATCAAGAAGAAGAAAAAGTATATCATTTATAAAAGATGAGTTATATAAAAAACTACTTTCATTTTTGAAAGTAGTTTTTAAATATATTTTGTATTGGTAATAAATTGAATTCCATTTCTTTGATAAGTTAAAATCTTTTGTACTTTTGAATCAGTTGGAATTGTTTTCATTTCATCTTCTTTTAAATGATAAAATTGAAGTAATGATTGATAAGCTTGGTGTTTTCTTTGTAAGTTATTTTCCATTTCTAAGTTAGGTTGAGAATGAATTTGTTGATTCATTTGTATGATATCATTTTCTAATTGTTTTTGTTGTAAGGTATCTATCGTATTTTGATAGGGCATAGTATATATTAAATTTTCTTCACCATTCTCTGTTATATAAGAAGATATTTTAGGCATTGTAATATATGAAGGATGTTGTTTTAAATGTTGTAGTTTTTCTTTTAAACGTGTTAGTTCGGCAATATTTCTTTCTTGACTATTTATAATATTATATAGATTTATAGTTACAATACTATCATTTTCACTCAGATTCATTTCTAATAAAATATCATGTTCTAAATAACCATTCAATAAATGATTATTCCATGCTTGATCTATATAATCCTTCATCATAATTTGATTATTATCTAAACATTTTTTTGTTAAGCAATAAATATTATAAAGAGCAATTTTTTGGTATATAATTAACTCTTTTAATCGTTGATTATTTTTCGTATCTGTATTTATTACGACAGAGTATTTTAAGTTTATTAAATCTTCTAAATAAGTAATCGTTTTATCATTTAGTATACTTTTATATTGATTTAACATATCGATTAAATCTTGTCTATTGATTTTTTTTGGGTTTTTGACACCGATGACTTCACGATAATTTGCCATATATGTTTCCCTTCTTTCTAGAAATGGTAATTTAAATCATTATTATGGTGCAGAAGATGGGACTTGAACCCACACGGATAAAATCCACAAGCCCCTCAAGCCTGCGTGTCTACCTATTTCTCCTTTTCTTTTTTTTTCTATTATAACATATTGTTTATATTTTTGAATATTTTCTTTCCTGAGTTATAAAATCGTGATATAATGTAATTGTGATTGCCCCATAGCCAAGCGGTAAGGCATCGGACTCTGACTCCGACATTTCGTTAGTTCGAATCTAACTGGGGCAGCCAATAAGAGATTCGCAACATTTATGTT